>NZ_WJZD01000063.1:0-11103 GCF_021609665.1 Pseudomonas sp. PA-1-3F
CCCGGGGTGTTTGTAGTCAGGGCCGAGGGCGCGGGCGCTGAGAAACACCCCACATACCACCCCGCCAAATACCTTCATGCCTTTGCCGACAGCTTTATTGGGGGGGGGGGGCTTGCTCCCGGTGGAGGGCGAAGCACTCCCAGGCTTTTTGGGGGCCGCTTCGCAGCCCAGCGGGAGCAAGCTCCCTCGCCACAGCAGGCCCGCAGCTACGAGGGATTGGGTTGAGTCGGTCATAGCGCAGTGTCCAGGGCAGCATCGGTACGCACGCCGCGCCAGGCGTTGAAGCGATGGCGCGCGCGGTCCAGGTAAAGGTAAACCACCGGGGTGGTGTAAAGGGTCAGAACCTGGCTGAACACCAGGCCGCCAATAATGGTCAGGCCCAACGGGTGGCGCATCTCCGCACCATCACCACTGCCGAGCAGCAACGGCAAGGCACCGAGGATCGCGGCCAGGGTGGTCATCAGGATCGGCCGCAGGCGCAACAGGCAGGCGCTGCGGATCGACTCCAGCGGGCTCATGCCATCGTTGCGCTCCAATTGCAGCGCCAGGTCGATCATCAGGATCGCGTTCTTCTTCACCACGCCGATCAACAGGAACAAACCCAGCAGCGAGATCAGGCTGAACTCGCCCCCCAGCAGGTAGATCGCCAACAACGCGCCGACACCGGCCGACGGCAGCGTAGACAGGATGGTCAGCGGGTGGATGTAGCTTTCATACAAGATACCCAGCACCAGGTACACCGCCACCAGCGCGCCGAGAATCATGAACGGCTGGCCTTTCTGGGTCGCGGCGAACGCATCGGCAGTGCCGGCCATCTTGGCGATTACATCCTCGGGCAACCCGACTTTGGCAATCGCACGCTCGATAGCCGCCGTGCCCTGCTCCACCGTGACCCCGGGCGCCATGTCGAAGGCGATATTCTCCGAAGCGAACTGGCCTTCATGGCTGACGCGGTCGTCGGCCAGGCTGTTCTCATAGTGGGCAATGGTCGACAACGGCACCCGTGCGCCGTCGGCCGTGATCACCTGCACCTGGTTGAGGGTGATCGGGTCCTGGGCGTATTTGGGGTTGACCTCCATCACCACCTGGTACTGGTTGAGGCTGTCGTAAATGGTGGAAATCTGCCGTTGGCTGTAGGCGTTGTTGAGCACCGCCGTGACCATGTCCATGTCGATGCCCAGGCGCTTGGCCTGGTCGCGGTCGACAATCAACGTCACCTGGGCCGCGCCGCGTCCTTCGCGGGCGTCGATGGCGGTCAGCTCCGGCAACTCACGCATCGCCGCCACCACTTTCGGGTACCACAGGCGCAACGCGGCCAGGTCGCCGCTTTGCAGGATGTAGGAATATTGCGCGCTGGTCTGGTCGCGCCCGCCCCCGAACTGCAGGTCCTGGTCGGCCATCAGGAACAAGCGCCCGCCCGGCACCAGCGGCACCTCCTTGCGCAGGCGCTCGATCACCGCCTGGGCGGAGATCTTGCGTTCGCCAAGCGGCTTGAGGCGCACCAGCATCACTGCGTTGTTAGTGCCTTGGTTGCCACCGATAAAGCCGGCCACACTGAGCACCGCCGGGTCCTTGAGCACCGCCTGGCGAAAAATCTCCATCTTCGGCTGCATGACGCTGAACGACAGGCCATCGTCACCGCGTACAAAGCCGATCAACTGGCCGGTGTCCTGCTGGGGCATGAAGGTTTTGGGCACCACCACGTACAGCGCAATATTCACGCCCACGGTGACCAACAGGCTGAGCAAGGTCAGGCGCCGATGGCGCAGCACCCAATCCAGGCTGGTGGCGTAGCCGGCGACCATGCGCTCGTTGACCTTCTGGCTCCAGCGTTGCAAACCGGTCTGCCGGTCCTTCGCATGCGGCTTGAGCCAGCGGGCGCACAGCATGGGCGTCAAGGTCAGCGAGACAATCAGCGAAACGATGATCGCCGCCGACAAGGTGATCGAAAACTCACGGAACAGGTTAGTGACGATCCCGCCCATGAACAGGATGGACAGGAACACCGCCACCAGCGACACGTTCATCGAGAGCAAGGTAAAACCGACTTCCTGAGCGCCCAGGTACGCGGCTTTCATCGGCGGCACGCCCTCGTCGATGTGCCGGGAAATGTTCTCCAGCACCACGATGGCATCGTCCACGACCAAACCGGTGGCGAGGATCAGCGCCATCAGCGAAAAGTTATTCAGCGAAAAGCCATACAGGTACATCACCGCAAAGGTGCCCACCAGCGACACCGGCACCGCCAGGGTCGGGATCAGCGAAGCACGGAAGTTACCCAAGAACAGGTACACCACCAGAATCACCAGCCCCACGGCAATCAGCAGGGTCATTTCCGCCTCATGCAGGGTGGCAGTGATCACTGGCGAGCGGTCCATGGCCAGGCTGAGCTTGACGCTGGACGGCAACACCGCCTGCAACGCCGGCAACTGCGCCTTGATCTGCCGCACGGTTTCGATGATGTTGGCACCGGACTGGCGGTTGATCACCAGCAACACCGCCGAATCATTGTTGAAGAAGCCGCTGTTGTAGCGGTCTTCCACCCCATCGGTGATCTTCGCCACGTCCTTGAGACGCAGGGCCGCACCATCCTGATAGCGAATCAGCAGGGGCTCATAGTCCTTGGCTTTCTCCAGCTGATCGTTGGCCTGGATCTGCCAATTGCGCTCGCTGTCTTCCAGCGAGCCTTTGGGCCGGCGCTGGTTGGCATTGGCGATGGTGTTGCGCACATCGTCCAGGGCGACGCCGTACTGATCGAGCGCCTTGGGTTCCAGTTCGATGCGCACCGCCGGCAGCGAACTGCCGCCGATCTGCACTTCGCCCACACCCGGCACCTGGGACAGGCTCTGGGACAGAATGGTCGAGGCCAGGTCGTACAACTGGCCTTTCTGCAACACGTCGGAGGTCAGCGACAGCACCATGATCGGCGCCTGGGACGGGTTGATCTTCTTGTAGGTGGGCATGCTGCGCATGCCACTGGGCAGCAGGTTGCGCGACGCGTTGATGGCCGCCTGCACTTCCCGCGCCGCCCCGTTGATATCGCGGTCGGAATCGAACGCCAGAATCACCCGGGTAGAGCCCTGGCTCGACGAGCTGCTCATGGTGGTGATACCGGCAATCGCGCCGAATGAACGCTCCAGCGGCGTGGCCACCGTAGACGCCATCACCTCGGGGCTGGCGCCGGGCAAGCTGGCCGACACCACGATCACCGGAAAGTCGATCTGCGGCAATGGCGACACCGGCAACAAATTGAAGCTGACGCCACCGAGCAACATGATCGCCAGGCTCAGCAGCATGGTCGCGACCGGCCGGCGGATGAAAGGTCCGGACAGGTTCATGGCTCAACCGGCTCCAGGCGTTGTGGCTCTTTGCGCCAGCGCCGGCCAAGACGATCGAAGTACAGGTAGATCACCGGCGTGGTGAACAGCGTCAACACCTGGCTCACCAGCAACCCGCCGACCATCACCAGGCCCAGGGGCTGGCGCAGTTCGGCGCCGGAGCCGCTCGCTAGCATCAAAGGCACCGCGCCGAACAAGGCAGCCAGGGTGGTCATCAGGATTGGCCGGAAGCGCAACAGCGCGGCCTGGTAGATCGCGGTCTGCGGGTCCAGGCCCTGGTTGCGTTCGGCGTCGAGAGCGAAGTCGATCATCATGATCGCGTTCTTTTTCACGATACCGATCAGCAGGATGATGCCAATGATCGCGATCATGCCCAGGTCATTGCCACTGAGCAGCAACGCCAGCAAGGCCCCCACCGCCGCCGACGGCAAGGTCGATAGGATAGTGATCGGGTGGATGTAGCTCTCATAGAGCACACCGAGCACGATGTACATGGTGACCACCGCCGCCAGGATCAACAGCAAGGTGCTCGACAACGAGGCTTCGAACGCCTGGGCCGCGCCCTGGAACTGGGTTTGCACGCCCACCGGCATGCCGATGTCCTTCTGGGTCTGGTTGATCAGTTCCACGCCTTTGCCCAGCGCTACGCCGGGCGCCAGGTTGAACGACATCATCACCGCTGGGAACTGGCCGATATGGGCAATTGCCAATTGCGCCTGGCGCTGTTCCACATGGGCCAGGCTCGACAGCCGTACCTGACCACCGTCAGTGGTTTTCACATGGATCTGGTTGAGGGCCGCCGGGCCGAGGGTTTCGCCGGACTGGGCCTGCAACACCACTCGATACTGGCTGGCCTGGGTGTAGATGGTGGAGATCTGGCGCTGGCCGAAGGCGTCATACAGCGCATCGGTGATGGTCGAGACACTTACGCCCAGGCGCGAGGCCGCGTCGCGGTCGATCACCAGGTACACCTGCAAGCCTTTGTCCTGCAGGTCACTGGCCACGTCGGTGAGTTCCGGCAACTGGCTGAGGGCGTGTACCAGCTTGCCGCTCCATAACGCCAACAACTCGGCGTCCGGGGAGGACATGCTGAACTGGTACTGGGTACGGCTGACCCTGTCCTCGATGGTGAGGTCCTGCACCGGTTGCATGAACAGGCGGATGCCCACCAGCTTGTCGATCTGCGGTTGCAGGCGGGTGATGACCTCGGCTGCGCTCAAGTCGCGCTGGCCGTGAGCCTTGAGGTTGATGAGCAAGCGGCCGCTGTTGAGGGTGGCGTTATCGCCATCCACGCCAATGTAGGACGACAGGCTCTCGACCGCAGGGTCGGCGAGAATGATCTTCGCCAGTTCCTGCTGGCGCTGGCTCATGGCCGCAAAGGAAATCGACTGCGGCGCCTCGGAAATACCCTGGATCACCCCTGTGTCCTGCACCGGGAAAAAACCCTTGGGCACCACCAGGTACAGCACCACCGTAAGCCCCAGGGTGGCGATCGCCACCAGCAACGTCAGCGGCTGGTGCTTGAGCACCCACTGCAACTTGCGGCCGTAGGCTTCGATCAGCCAATCAATCCAGGCGCCGCTGGCTTTGTAGAAGCGGCCCTGCTCTTCTTCCTTGGGTTCGCGCTTGAGCAGGCGCGCGCACATCATGGGCGTGAGGGTCAGGGACACTACCAGGGAAATCAGGATCGCCACTGCCAGGGTGATGGCGAACTCACGGAACAGCCGCCCGACCACGTCGGCCATGAACAGCAACGGGATCAATACCGCGATCAACGACAGCGTCAGGGACACCAGGGTGAAACCGATCTGCTTGGCGCCCTTGAGCGCGGCCGCCATCGGCGTCTCGCCTTCCTCGATATAGCGCGAAATGTTCTCCAGCATCACGATGGCGTCGTCCACCACAAACCCGGTGGCGATGGTCAGGGCCATCAGCGTCAGGTTATTGATGGAGAATCCGGCCAGGTACATCACACCAAAGGTGCCCACCAGGGACAGCGGCACGGCGATGGACGGGATGATCGTGGCGCTGACCCGGCGCAGGAACAGGAACGTCACCATGACCACCAGGGCAATGGCGATCAGAAGCTCGTGCTGTACGTCTTTGACCGAGGCGCGGATGGTCTGGGTGCGGTCGGTGAGCACCGTCACGTCCAGGCCGGCCGGCAGGTTGTCGGTGATGCTCGGCAGCAGGGCCTTGATACGGTCTACCACCTCGATCACGTTGGCGCCCGGCTGGCGCTGAATATTGAGCAACACGGCCTGGTTCTCGTTGGCCCAGGCGGCGAGGCGCTCGTTTTCAGCGCCGTCGACGATCTGCGCGACATCCTTGAGCCGCAACGGAGCGCCATTGTTGTAGGCCAGGATCAGTTCGGCGTATTGCTCGGGCGAGACCAGTTGGTCGTTGGCGTCGAGCATCGAAACGCGGGTGGGGCCGTCAAAGTTACCTTTGGGCTGGTTGACGTTGGAGGCGGCGATCAGGGCGCGTACGTCCGAGAGGTTCAAGCCGTTGGCCGCCAGGGCCTCGGGGTTGACCTTGATACGCACGGCCTGGCGCTGTCCACCGGCGATGCTGACCATGCCGACACCGCTGATCTGCGCGATTTTCTGCGCCATGCGGGTGTCGACCAAATCATTGAGCTTGGGCAGCAACATGGTCTTGGAGGTGATTGCCAGGGTCAGCACCGGGGTATCCGCCGGGTTGACCTTGTTGTACACCGGCGGCGCCGGCAGATCCTTGGGCAACAGGTTGGTGGCGGCGTTGATCGCGGCCTGCACCTGTTGCTCGGCAACGTCCATATTGATATCGAGGTTGAAACGCAGGGTCAGCACCGAGGCGCCGCCGGAGCTGGTAGAGGCCATCTGGGTCAGCCCGGGCATCTGCCCGAACTGGCGCTCCAGCGGTGCGGTGACCGCGCTGGTCATCACATCGGGGCTGGCGCCGGGGTACAGGGTCATCACCCGGATAGTCGGGTAATCCACCTGGGGCAACGCCGACACCGGCAGCAGGCGGTACGAAATGATGCCGGCCAGGACAATGGCCAGCATGCTCAGCGTGGTGGCGACCGGGCGAAGGATGAACAGGCGCGACAGGTTCATGAACCGACCTTTTGCGCCTTGCCGGCGTCAGCCCCGGTCTCCCCTTTCGCTGCGGGCTTGCCTTGCAGGTGCTCGGTCGGCGTGGTCGGCACCTCGCTGCTGGCGTTGACTACTTCGATCTCGCTGCCGTCCTTGAGGCGGTCGGTGCCTTCCAGCACCACGCGGTCGCCAGCGACCAGGCCTTCCTTGATCACGGTGTTTTCGCCATCGGTGTCACCTACCACCAAGGGCTGGACCTTGACCTTCTTGTCGCCGTCGAGCTTGTAGACAAAGGTGCCATTGTTGCCGAACTGGATCGCCGCAGATGGTGCCAGCACCACGTTCTTCAAGGTATCAGCCAGCAGGTGCACATTGACGAACTGGTTGGGGAACAGCGCCTGGTCCTTGTTATCGAAACGCGCCTTGAATTTCAGGGTGCCGGTGGTGACGTCAATCTGGTTGTCCAGGCTTTGCAGTACACCGACCGCCTGCTTTTTCACGTCGCCACGGTCCCAGGCTTCCACGGGCAACTTGTTACCGGCGTGGTAACGAGCCAGCACGGTTTCCAGGGTATTTTCCGGCAGGGTGAAGGCTACGCTGATTGGCTGGGTCTGGGTGATTACCGCCAGGGCGGTGGTGTCGTTGGCGGCGACGAGGTTGCCGACGTCAAGCTGGCGCAAACCGACCCGGCCGCTGATGGGCGCGCGGATTTTGGTGAATTCCAGGTTGAGCTTTGCGTCGTCCACCGCGCCCTGGTTGGTCTTGACCGTGCCCTGGTACTGCAACACCAGCGCTTCGGCGGTGTCCAGGGTTTGCTTGGCGATACTGTCCTGGGCATACAGGTCGCGATAACGCTGTACATCGACCTGGGCGTTCTTCAACTGGGCCTGGTTCTGCAGCAAGGTGCCCTGGGCCTGGAGCAAGGCGTTCTGGTAGCTGCGCGGGTCGATTTCTGCCAGCAGGTCACCGGCCTTGACCATTTGCCCTTCCTCGAAGGCGATCTTGACCAGCTCGCCGCCCACCCGGCTGCGCACATTAATGGTGTTCAGCGCCGTGACCGTACCCAGCGCCTTGTAGTACACCGGGAACTCACCCAGCACTGCAGGGGCCACGCGCACCGGCACTGGGCCAGTGGACCCGCCGAAGCCCGGGCGCGCCATGCCGGTTTTACCCGTGTGCCCGGCCGGAGCGTCTTTATGGGCCGCGCCGCTGGGCCAGAATTTCCAGCACAGGCCGGCGATAACCAGCAGCACGAGCAGGCCAAACAGCCAGCGGCGGGAGTTGCGGGGGGAGGATTGCATGGAGTGATCAACCATTGGGCGCGAGAGCTTCTACTTTGGGAGGCTGAAAGATAAGCACTGGGGGGCCTTAAGAAAAGCACCTTTACCGGCTATTTACTTTGGGCTTACGACGTTTAACTTCTGATCTTAGTCCACCGGCTATTTCGCTAAACCGCTGACGCTCAAATAAAAACGGCCTGGACTAGGCCAGGCCGCAATCATGCATCATACGTGTTACTGCCAAACGACAGTCATACGTAGAAACAGTTACTTCAACACAGCCAGGGCGGCGTCGTAGTTCGGCTCTTCAGCGATTTCCTTGACCAACTCGCTGTGCAGCACGTTATCGTTTTCATCCAGCACCACGACAGCGCGAGCGGTCAGGCCTTTGAGCGGGCCGTCGGCAATGGCCACACCGTAATCAACGGCGAAGTCCGAATCACGAAAATCCGACAGGTTCTTCACGTTTTCCAGGCCTTCGGAGCCGCAGAAGCGCGCCTGGGCGAATGGCAGGTCAGTGGAGATGCACAGCACCACGGTGTTTTCCACATCGTTGGCCTGGGCATTGAACTTGCGCACGGAAGTGGCGCAGGTTGGGGTATCAACGCTTGGGAAGATGTTCAGCACTTTGCGCTTGCCGGCAAAGGTAGCCAGGGTGGCGTTGGACAGGTCGCCGGCGGTCAGGGTGAAGTCTGCAGCTTTGGCGCCGACTTTCGGCAGTTCGCCTTCAACCTGGACCGGGTTGCCTTTAAGGGTGACTTGAGCCATGAACGGAATCCTTATGCTGGTTTTTGGTTAAACAAATTCGAGAGGCGGAAGTTAACCACAAAGTGCCGACGCTACCTACCGCCAGACACAAATTGTCATGTCGTCAGGTTGTGGTTTAATTGCGCGCTTTTCGCCCGTCCTCCAAGGAAACCTTTGCCGATGAATCAGCCTGTCACCAAAGTCCTGGTCATTGGTTACGTCTGGCCGGAGCCCCGCTCCTCGGCCGCGGGCGGGCATATGATGCAAATCCTTGAGAGCTTTCTTACGCAAGGTTGGGACATTACCTTCAGCAGCCCGGCCACCATTGGCGAGCACAAGGCCGACTTGCCGGCACTCGGGATCGCCGAACGCACCATCGAACTGAATAACAGCAGTTTCGACGACTTTATTCGCGAACTGGCCCCGGATATCGTGCTGTTCGACCGTTTCATGATGGAAGAGCAATTCGGCTGGCGCGTAGAACAATGCTGCCCCGACGCCCTGCGCGTGCTGGAAACCTCCGACCTGCAAAGCCTGCGCGACGCCCGTCACCAGCGGCTCAAAGAGCAGGTGAAAGCCCAACCCGACAGCGACGACTTCAGCGCCCTGTTCGCGCCGGCGCTGGAAGACGAGTTCCAACGCATGGCCGACACCGACCTGGCCAAACGCGAAATCGCCGCCATTTACCGCTGTGACATCAGCTTGATAATCTCCGACGTGGAAATCCGCCTGCTCACCGAACAGTTCAAGGTGCCTGCCGCCCTGCTCCACTGGTGCCCCTTGATGCTGCAACCGCCCACCGACGCATTTGCGCCCTTTGAAGACCGTGCGCATTTCCTCAGCATCGGTAACTTCCGCCACGCGCCCAATTGGGATGCGGTGCTGTGGATGAAGCACCGCCTGTGGCCACTGATCCGCCAACAACTGCCAGGCGCCCAATTGCATATCTACGGCGCCTACACCCCGCCCAAGGCCACCGCCCTGCACAATCAGGCCCAGGGTTTCCATGTAATGAACTGGGCCGAAGATGCGCTGCAAGTCATGACCGCCGCGCGCATCTGCCTGGCACCGTTGCGCTTTGGCGCGGGCATCAAGGGCAAGTTGGTCGACGCCATGCTGTGCGGCACGCCCAGTGTCACGACCCCAATCGGCGCCGAGGCCATGGGCGATGACCAGCCCTGGCCAGGCGTGATTGCACAGGATGCCCCGGCCCTGGCTGCCGCTGCCGTGGCCCTTTATCAGGACCGTGAGCGCTGGACCCGCGCCCAGGAACACGGGCGCCAACTGCTGGCCCGGCGCTATGACCAGAACATCCACGGGGCCGCCTTGGTGGAATGCCTGGAACGCTGTCGCCGCAACCTCGCTGCCCATCGCAGGGACAACTTCACCGGCAGCATGCTGCGCCACCACGCGCATAAAAGTACCCAATATATGTCCCAGTGGATCGAGGCGAAAAACCGCACCCTGTAAACACTGCTGCTGGCGAGGACGTGCGTGACGGGGCATTATCCTACGCAGCGATCACAATAAAGCGACGGCAGCATGACCCGAGCAACGCGCATTACTGACCCTTCCTACGAGTTGATGGACGACCACAACGGCCTGTCCATCATCTATCGCCAACACGGCTTCCCCTGCCCGCTGGTGCGCTGGCACTTCCACAAGGAATATGAGCTGCACCTGATCGTCGCCAGCTCCGGCAAGGTGTTTATCGGTGACTACATCGGCAACTTCTACCCCGAAAGCCTGTTCCTCACCGGCCCCAACCTGCCCCATAACTGGATCAGCCAGGTGGAAGAAGACGAAGTGGTGCCCAAGCGTGACATGCTGGTGAACTTCACCGATGACCTGTTCGAGAGCGGCAGCCATATTTTTGCTGAACTCAAGAACCTCGCACCGCTGCTGGAGCGCGCGCAGTACGGCATCGAATTTCGCTGCAAAAAAACCATCACCCAGGCCATGACCTTGATGCAACACATCGAGGACGCCAAGGGCATGGCGCGCCTGGGGCAGTTTTTTATCTTGCTGGACGTGTTGAGCGTGTGCGAGGACTACCAATTGCTGTCCGGCGTAACCACGCCGCAATTGGCCGACGAGCACAGCATAGACCGCACCAACCGGGCAGTGGATTACATCTTTGCACATTACGCCCGCGAGCTGCCGCTGGAAGAAGTGGCGCAATACCTGGGGATGAAGCCGACCTACTTCTCGCGGGTGTTCAAGCAGGCGACCGGTCGCACCTTTATCGAATTCGTCAACCGGCTGCGCATCAGCAAGTCCTGCGAATTACTCGCGGACGGTGACAAGGCCGTCACGGATGTGTGCTTTGAGTCAGGCTTCAACAATATCTCCAACTTCAACCGACGCTTTCAGCAACTCAAGGGCATGACCCCTTCCCACTATCGACGGTTGGCGATGCAGCGGTTGACGGAGCAGAACCTGATGCCTGTAGACACCTCGCACTTCAGTTGAAAAACCGCAAGCTGGCCATCTGGCGAACGCTCTCACGCCTCTCCCGATCACATCCCGTAATAGCTGGGGCGGAACGCCTCCCTGTGTATGACCAAAAAGCTACAAGTCAGTTGCTGACCACGCGCTTTCTTATCGTACCCATGAGGCCCCCATGAGCATTATTGCAACGCACTCGCCCTTACCCACCCC
>NZ_WJZD01000064.1:0-7470 GCF_021609665.1 Pseudomonas sp. PA-1-3F
CATAACTAACAAGCCCACCGCCCCGGCACCCCCATGGACCTTGTCATCGCCCGCCCCGAAGGCCTCTACTGCCCTGCCGGTGATTTTTACATCGACCCCTGGCGCCCAGTAGAACGTGCAGTCATCACCCACGCCCACGGCGATCACGCCCGCACCGGCAATCAACACTACCTGGCCGCCGCCCCCGGCGAAGGTATCCTGCGCTGGCGCCTGGGCCAGGACATCAACCTGCAAACCCTGGCCTACGGCGAACGGTTGGTGCATCACGGCGTGACCTTGAGTTTTCATCCAGCCGGGCATGTTCTGGGCTCGGCCCAGGTACGCCTGGAATACCAGGGCGAAGTCTGGGTGGCGTCCGGCGACTACAAGGTCGAACCCGATGGTACCTGCGCGCCCTTCGAACCGGTGCGTTGCCACACCTTTATCACCGAATCCACCTTCGGCCTGCCGATTTACCGCTGGCAGCCCCAGGCGCAGATTTTTGCCGGGATCAATGACTGGTGGCAGGCCAATATCGCCAGCGGCAAAGCCAGCGTGTTGTTCTGCTACTCCTTCGGCAAGGCCCAACGCATCCTCCATGGGCTGGACGCCAGCATCGGCCCGATCCTCAGCCACGGCGCGGTCGAACCGTTGAACCGGGTGTACCGCGAAGCGGGCATCTACATCCCCGAGACGCTGTATGCCGGCGACTTCAAAAAGACCGACCCACTGCTGCGCCAAGCCCTGATCATCGCCCCGCCCTCCGCTGGAGGCAGTACCTGGATGCGCCGCTTTGGCGACTACAGCGACGCCTTCGCCAGCGGCTGGATGCGCCTGCGCGGTACCAGACGGCGGCGCGGCGTGGACCGTGGCTTCGTGCTCTCGGACCACGCCGATTGGCCGGGCCTGTTATGGGCCATCGAACAAACCGGGGCACAACGGGTGATGGTCACCCATGGTTCGGTCGGTGTGTTGGTACGCCACCTGCGGGAAAAGGGCTTGGATGCCCAAGGCTTCAGCACCGAATACGGTGATGACGAAGAAGAGGCCACGGCATGAAAGCCTTCGCTGAGCTGTACGCCAACCTCGACGCCACCACTTCCAGCAATGCCAAGCTCGCCGCCCTGCAGGCCTACTTTCTGCAGGCGCCGCCGGCCGATGCGGCCTGGGCTGTGTACTTTCTCAGCGGCGGGAGGCCTCGGCAACTGGTGCCGACGCGACTGCTACGGGACATGGCCACCGAAGCAGCCGGTATAGAACCCTGGCTGTTCGAAGAGAGCTACCAGTCCGTGGGTGACCTGGCCGAGACCATCTCACTGCTCCTGCCAGAATCCACCTACACATCCGAAGACGGCCTGGCCGTGTGGCTGGAAGAAAAACTGCTGCCACTGCGCGGTCTGCCACCCTTGGACCTTGCAGACCGGCTGCCGGCGCTGTGGGCGCAACTGGACCAACCGAGCCTGATGGTGTGCATCAAATTGATCACCGGCAGCTTCCGGGTCGGGGTATCCAAACTGCTGGTGACCCGCGCCCTCGCCGCCATGGCCGATCTCGACAGCAAACGCGTGGCGCAGCGGCTAGTGGGCTACACCGATTTGTCGAACCGTCCCACAGCCGAAGGCTACCTCAAGCTGATCGCCGCCGAATCGTCCGACGAACACGCGCAACGTGGCGGGCAACCCTATCCGTTTTTTCTGGCTCACGGGCTGGCGCAACCGGTGGAGCAATTCGACACACTGCTCGGTTCACCCGCCGATTGGCAGGTGGAATGGAAGTTTGATGGCATTCGCGCACAACTGGTCAAGCGCGAGGGACGCCTGTGGGTCTGGTCTCGCGGTGAAGAGTTGCTGACTGAACGCTTCCCCGAACTCCATAGCCTGGTCAGTGGCCTGCCCGACGGTACGGTGATCGATGGCGAAATCGTGGTGTGGAAAGACTCGGTGCAACCTTTCGCGCTGCTGCAACAGCGCATTGGCCGCAAGACCCTGAGTAAAAAAGTCCTTGAGGATGCGCCAGTGGCCGTGCTCGCCTACGACTTGCTGGAGTATCAGGGCGACGACTGGCGCAACCACATCCAGGCCGAACGTCGCACCCAATTGGAACAGGTGATCGCTACGTGCAACCAACCGGTGTTATTGCCTTCGCCCTTGCTGGAAGGCAAGACTTGGGCAGCCTTGGCCGAGCAGCGCGAAGCCTCTCGCAGCCTGGGCGTGGAAGGCATGATGCTCAAGGATCGCAACGGCCTCTACGGCGTGGGCCGCACCAAGGACATGGGCCTTTGGTGGAAATGGAAGGTCGACCCCTTCAGCGTCGACGCCGTGTTGATCTACGCCCAGCGCGGCCATGGCCGGCGCGCCAGCCTCTACAGCGACTACACCTTCGCGGTATGGGACGGCCCACCGGGAAGCGAGCGCACACTGGTGCCGTTCGCCAAGGCGTATTCCGGGCTGACCGACGAGGAAATGCGCAAGGTTGACGCCATTGTGCGCAAAACCACGGTGGAGAAGTTCGGCCCGGTCAGCAGCGTGACGCCCAGCATGGTGTTTGAGTTGGGTTTTGAAGGGATTGCCCTGTCCAAGCGGCACAAGAGCGGGATTGCGGTGCGGTTTCCGCGGATGCTGCGCTGGCGCCAGGACAAGGCGGTGGATGAAGCGGACAACCTGGCCACGCTACAAGACTTGCTGACTTGACATAGCACCCTGTGGGAGCGGGCTTGCTCGCGAATGCGGTGGTTCAACCAACTATTCAGTGACTGACACAACGCATTCGCGAGCAAGCCCGCTCCCACATGCCTGGTCTACCTTTGACCCGAAATAGTGCGCTCATTTGCTGACGCCCATTTTTGGGCGCCGCCTACACTTGGAACTGCCTTATCCCACCGTTTAAAAAGCCCATCCGGAACTATGGTGCAGAAATTGCTACTTGTGATGGGTCTGACACCGTTCAGTAACAGTCCTAATCGCGCCACAAGCGCTTATCTTGGTTTCCAGGGATTACATAATGAAAAAAGCATTGCTGACCCTTTCTGCACTGGCTCTGTGCATGGCTGCTGGTGTTGCTACAGCCAAGGAATACAAGGAATTGCGTTTTGGTGTCGACCCTTCCTATGCACCGTTCGAATCCAAGGCCGCCGACGGCAGCCTGGTGGGCTTCGATATCGACCTGGGCAATGCGATCTGCGCGGAGCTGAAGGTCAAGTGCAAGTGGGTCGAAAGTGACTTCGACGGCATGATCCCGGGCCTGAAAGCCAATAAATTCGATGGCGTGATTTCGTCGATGACCGTGACCCCCGTGCGCGAGAAGGCCATCGACTTCTCCTCCGAGCTGTTCTCCGGCCCGACTTCGCTGGTGTTCAAGAAAGGCGCTGGCTATTCGACGCCAGAATCTCTCAAAGGTAAATCCGTGGGTTACGAGCAAGGCACCATCCAGGAGGCCTACGCCAAGGCCGTACTGGATAAAGCCGGGGTGACCACCAAGGCTTACGCCAACCAGGACCAGGTGTACGCCGACCTGACCTCCGGGCGCCTTGACGCTTCCGTGCAGGACATGCTCCAAGCCGAACTGGGCTTTCTCAAGTCGCCAGCCGGTGCTGGCTATGAAGTGAGCGCCGCTATCGACGACCCACTGCTGCCGTCGAAAACCGCTATCGGTATCAAAAAAGGTAACACTGAACTCAAGGCGCTTTTGGATAAAGGTATCAAAGCGTTACACGATGATGGCACCTACGCCACTATCCAGAAGAAACACTTTGGCGATCTGAACCTGTACAGCGGCAAATAATGCCTGGGGCGCCCTACTTCGGGTGGGGCGCTTTTTTATCGCCATAGGTCCTGATTTATGTTCGAAGATCTGTTGCAAACCCTCGGGCTGAGCGCATTCAGCTTGAAGGGTTTCGGCCCGCTGTTGCTGCAAGGCACCTGGATGACCATCAAGTTGTCGGTGCTGTCCCTGGCCGTCAGCGTATTGCTGGGCCTGCTCGGCGCCAGCGCCAAACTGTCCAGCCTGGCCATTGTGCGTATCCCCGCCCAGCTCTATACCACTCTGATTCGCGGTGTGCCGGACCTGGTGCTGATGCTGTTGATTTTCTACAGCCTGCAAACCTGGCTCAGTGGCTTTACCGACTTTATGGAATGGGAATACATCGAGATCGACCCGTTCAGCGCCGGGGTGATCACCCTGGGCTTTATCTACGGTGCGTATTTCACCGAAACCTTTCGCGGTGCGATCCTCGCCGTGCCCCGCGGCCAACTCGAAGCCGCCACCGCTTACGGGCTCAAGCGCGGGCAGCGGTTTCGCTACGTGACCTTCCCGCAGATGATGCGCTTTGCGCTGCCGGGCATCGGCAATAACTGGATGGTGATGCTCAAGGCCACCGCACTGGTGTCGATCATCGGCCTCGCAGACTTGGTAAAAGCCGCCCAGGACGCTGGCAAGAGCACCTATCAACTGTTTTATTTCCTGGTGCTGGCGGCGCTGATCTACCTGTTGATCACCAGCGCCTCCAACTTTGTCTTGCGCCGACTTGAACGTCGCTACTCCGCAGGCGCCCGGGAGGCAGTGCGATGATTGAGCTATTGCAAGAATACTGGCGCCCCTTTCTTTACAGCGACGGCCAGCACATCACCGGTCTGGCCATGACCTTGTGGCTGCTCAGCGCCTCACTGGTCATTGGTTTTCTGGTATCGATTCCACTGTCTATCGCCCGCGTTTCGCGCAAGCGCCTGGTGCGTTGGCCCGTGCAGTTCTACACCTACCTGTTTCGTGGTACGCCGCTCTATATCCAATTGCTGATCTGCTACACCGGCATCTACAGCCTTGCCGCCGTACGAGCACAACCGGTGCTGGATGCGTTCTTTCGCGACGCGATGAACTGCACCCTGCTCGCCTTCGCCCTCAACACTTGCGCCTACACCACGGAGATTTTCGCCGGGGCAATCCGCAGCATGGCCCACGGCGAAGTCGAGGCGGCCAAGGCTTATGGCCTAAGCGGCTGGAAGCTGTACGCCTACGTGATCATGCCTTCCGCGTTGCGACGCTCGTTGCCCTACTACAGCAACGAAGTGATCCTGATGCTGCACTCGACCACCGTGGCCTTTACCGCGACGATCCCGGATATCCTCAAAGTGGCGCGGGATGCCAACTCCGCCACCTTCATGACCTTCCAGTCATTCGGCATTGCCGCACTGATCTATCTGACGGTGACCTTTGCCCTGGTCGGCCTGTTTCGCCTGGCGGAACGCCGTTGGCTGGCCTTTCTCGGGCCGAGCCACTAAGGAGTTTGCATGCGCCACCAGCTACATGATCTGATCGCGCCGGTGCCCGGCACGGCGCGGCAGATCCACAGTTTTCACTTCGGCCCGCAGCAGCCCGAAGGCAAGGTGTACATCCAGTCCTCCCTGCATGCCGATGAATTGCCAGGCATGCTGGTGGCCTGGCATTTAAAGGCGCGCCTGGCAGAACTTGAAGCGACCGGGCGCTTGCGCAGCGAAATCGTGCTGGTGCCCGTCGCCAACCCGGTGGGCCTGGAACAGGTATTGATGGATATCCCCTTGGGCCGCTACGAACTGGAAAGCGGGCAGAACTTCAATCGCCTGTTTGTCGACCTCAGCGAAGACGTCGGTAACCAGGTCGAAGACCTGCTGGGCGATGATCCGCAGCGCAATGCCCAATTGATCCGCAGCGCACTGTTCCACGCCCTGGCCGCGCACACCGCCCAGACCCAGTTGCACTCCCAACGCCTGGTGCTGCAACGCCTGGCCTGTGATGCCGACGTGGTGCTGGACCTGCATTGCGACTTCGAAGCCGTGGCGCACCTGTACACCACGCCCGAAGCCTGGCCACAGGTAGAACCGTTGGCGCGCTACCTGGGCTCGGAGGCCAACCTGTTGGCCACCGATTCCGGTGGGCAGTCTTTTGACGAGTGTTTCACCCTGCTGTGGTGGCAGTTGCAGCAACGCTTCGGCGAACGCTACCCGATCCCCATGGGCAGCTTGTCGGTGACCGTCGAGCTGCGTGGCCAGGGCGATGTCAACCACGGCCTCGCCGCGCTGGACTGCCAGGCCATCATTGATTATTTGATCCACTTCGGCGCCATTCGCGGTAATGCAGCCCCCTTGCCTGCCCTGGCCTACCCGGCTACGCCGTTGGCGGCGGTGGAGCCAGTGACCACTGCAGTGGGTGGCTTGCTCGTGTTCAGCGCCCTGCCGGGGGAATACCTGGAGGCGGGGCAATTGGTCGCTGAAATCATCGATCCCATTACAGACCGCGTGACGCCTGTGCACTGCCAGCACGCCGGGCTGCTTTACGCCCGTTCGCTACGCCGCATGGCCACGGCCGGCATGGTGATCTGCCATGTCGCCGGCACACAGGCCTACCGCAGCGGTTATCTACTTTCGCCTTGAGGATGCATGCCACATGTACAAACTGACCGTTGAAGGCCTGCACAAAAGCTATGGCGACAATCAAGTGCTCAAAGGTGTGTCGCTCAAGGCCAAGACCGGTGATGTGATCAGCCTGATCGGCGCCAGTGGCTCAGGCAAGAGTACCTTCCTGCGCTGTATCAACTTTTTGGAAACCCCCAACGATGGCGCCATGACCCTGGACGGCCAGGCGATTCGCATGGTCAGCGACCGCCATGGCATGCGCGTAGCCGACGACGCCGAGTTGCAACGCTTGCGCACGCGGCTGGCGATGGTGTTCCAGCACTTCAATTTGTGGAGCCACATGAGCGTGCTGGAAAACATCACCATGGCCCCGCGCCGCGTGCTGGGTTGCAGTAAAAAGGACGCCGAAGACCGTGCCCGCCGCTACCTGGACAAAGTCGGGCTGCCGGCGCGCGTGGCTGATCAATACCCGGCGTTCCTCTCCGGCGGCCAGCAGCAGCGTGTCGCCATCGCCCGCGCCCTGGCCATGGAGCCGGAGGTGATGCTGTTCGATGAACCCACGTCGGCGCTGGACCCGGAGTTGGTGGGCGAAGTTTTGAAGGTGATCCAGGGCCTGGCCGAGGAAGGCCGCACCATGATTATGGTGACCCACGAGATGAGCTTTGCGCGCAAGGTTTCAAGCCAGGTGCTGTTCCTACATCAGGGTCTGGTGGAGGAGCAGGGCTTGCCGGAGGATGTGCTGGGCAACCCAAAGAGCGAACGCCTGCAACAATTTTTGAGCGGCAACTTGAAGTAGGAGCGAGCTTGCTCGCGAAAATCGTCAACGATAACGCTGGCAACCTGAAGAAACGCGGTGCCTGGGCCTTTTTCGCGGGCAAGCCCGCTCCTACAGTTGAACGTCGGCGCTGCCTCAGGGGTCTTTGAACTAACCCCTCCAGAGCGTCCGCTGCCGCATGGCAAAAAACCCCGACTTCGCCAAGCAATGGTTTGCCACCCAAGGCTGGAAGCCATTCGCCTTTCAGAAAGAGGTATGGGCCGCGGTCAAGGCCGGCCAGTCGGGGTTACTGCATGCCAGCACCGGGGCGGGTAAAACCTATGCCCTCTGGTT
>NZ_WJZD01000065.1:0-4855 GCF_021609665.1 Pseudomonas sp. PA-1-3F
ACACCCCTCCCATCCATCTATTCACCACTCCCCCCCTCCCTACGCCACTGCTCCACCACTCGTTCAAAATGCTCCCCTGGCGCCTCGCCGGCCCTCGGCTGCCAATGGATAACACTGCTTCGGGTCGCCTCTGCCAAACGACGCACCACCAGAAATTCGAGCTTCTCCGGCTCCCGCCATTGCCAAGCGCGCGCCTGCGCCAGTACCTGGGCCAGCCAAATCCTTGGGTCTTGGAATTCGACCAATGCCGCCAGGTCTTCACTGTGTTCCGCCAACAGGTAACGCAGGATATTGGCGTTCAGGATGGCTTCGGCCTGGGGATTGGGTGTATCGAGCCAAGGCGGGAGCCGAGGCGCTGGGTAATCGCCCGGTGCAGGGTTTTCGTGATGGCACCAATGGCCTTCGTGCCAATAGCACACACTGATCAGCGGCCCGAGGTAGACCGGCCAATGCTCTTTGGCCAGATAGGCCAGGGCGCGGGCCAAGGTGCGGTTGTCGTGAATGCGGTAAAGCGCCTGCTGGCCCTCCGGCCCTGTCAGGAGCCTTTCGCGCCAATGGCGCGCCACATCCGTCAAGTCGGTAGCCGACAAGCTCGCGAGCCACCCCCAGTTTGACTCGGGGTGTTGCAACAGATCAGCCAGGGCGGGTTCATTGATCTGCTCAAGCAAGAGGATGATCGGGCCAGAACTCGCCAGCTCCGCCGCGGCGGTATCGCTATAGAGATTGCAATAGTGCGACGGGGCGCAACCTGCCAATAGAGGCTGGCGAGCCTCGTGGCCACCTTCCACTATCAGACACAATCGGTGCCCGTTCTGCAGCTGTTGAGCCATCCAACGACGGGGCAAGCTGTCCATCAAGCCGCCCTCTGCGTGATATCGCACAGGCCTTCGCGACAGCGCTCGCACAGGGGGCAAAAGTCCGCGTCAAGTTGCCTGGCCAAGTCCATGACGACGCTTTGCACTGCCGACAACTGCGCGCCAGCGAACAAAGCCGGGCTCGCCGAACTGTTTGCGACCGACGAACCGGCCTGGGTAAGGGGCCTGCTGCTTGAGATACTGCCCGCTTGCATCACCAAGTGTTCCCCGCCAGCCATCAAGCTCAGTTGCGCACCGGCCTCAATGACCAGGCTGGCACCGGCCTTGAGGTGAACCTGCAGCCCAGCTTCGATCACCAGACTCTGGCCAACGCGAGTCAGGCTATCGCCCTCAACCTCCAGGCGACTGTCATGACCCACCCGTTGTTCCAAATCACGCTGGGCGTGCAGGTAGATGAGCTCTTCGCCGCGTCGATCTTCAACGTGCAGCTCGTTAGCCCCTCCGCCATCCGGTGAGCTGCGGCTACGCAGCACGCTGCGTGTCTTGTGCTGCGGCAAGGGATAGGCTGGCAGGTGTGATGCATTGGGCAGGCAGCCCATGACGAGAGGGTGGTCCGGGTCGCCCTCCAGAAAGCTCACCAGCACTTCCATGCCTACCCGTGGAATCACCATGGCCCCAAACCCGTCCCCCGCCCAACCGGACGCCACGCGCAGCCAGCAGCTGCTCGCCCCCTCGCGGTTGTCCACACGATCCCAATGAAAGCGCACCCTCACCCGACCATAGGCATCGCAATGCACGTCTTCGTCCGCAGGCCCGGTTACCGTCGCGGTCTGGCTGCCACTGATCGTTGGCCTGGGATGCTTGAGGGCCGGTCGATGCACTGCACGCCAGGGTGTCGCGGTGAATCGGTTGCGATAGCCCTGGAATCCACTGGACTCAACTATCGACTCCTCCAACACCTGCGGCTGGTAACCCTCATGACGCACCGAAGTCAGCAGCCATAAATCGTTGCAGAGTGGGTCGGGGTGATCACATAGCTCAAGGAAGTGACCACTGCACAATGCCGGCTGATCGCTCTTGCCCAACACCCTGTGGCGATCACGCTGGTGACGCTCCAGGCCGCGTCGCGCCAGCTGCGCGCCGCGCGCATGCCCCTTAAAACCGGCAGGGTAGGCATAGTCTTCCAAAGTTTGCGCCTGCACGGCACCGGCCTCTTTTTGCAGGCGAAATGAAGGGTGCTCGAAGTCATAGTCACGGCGTACAGTGCGCCGGCTGCGCGTCTCCAATCGCAGGTCGAAGCGCTGTACAACACGGCTCTGGAGCACCGGATCAGGCGACGAGCAATACCGCTGCACCGGCAACCGTCGAAATACTGTCTGGTCATCACCGAACACCAGCAGATGATTGTCCACGCTGTGACGAAAGTGATAGTGGATGCCCTCCTCTTCACACAGCCGCTGGATAAAATGCAGGTCGGACTCCCTGTACTGCACGCAAAACGCGCGTGGCGGATACACCACCGGCCCGAGTTCAAAGGCATAGGCGTCAGAGAAGATGCCGTGGTGTTCGAGGACCGTCGCAATGATCTGCGGTACGCTGCGCTGCTGGAAAATCCGCTGGTCGCACCGATGGGCAAGGGATGCCAGACGTGGAGCCAGCGTGATGTGATAACGGGTGAGTCGCGCACCGGGATCGTCCCGACCGATGGCGTAGACGTACCCATGCAGGCCCTGCCCTGCTTCCCCGAAGTCCAGATAGGCGGGTTTATGAAGCAATGCCTCCAGGTCAAGAGAAGGATCTTCGCTGACTAACTGCACCTGTATGAAGTAAGGTTGATCGAGGGCTTCGCTGCCTTTGAACGCTACTACCTGAAGATCTGTATTTATTTCTGAAAGGATCAATTTGAAACATGACGAAAGAAACTTGTTAACCATCCTTTGTTACCCGCCATCAACTTTTCGATTGAACGACTCTCTTTCGCCAACGCCAACTGGATTGGAAAAAAGCACCTGAACATGCTCAAGCTTAGCGATTTCAGGCGATTTTCGGCCTGCATTGAATAAAAAAGAAGTTTCGTACAGCGAGGATGGAAGTGTCTTTTTACAAAATATTAATACTTCCCATAACAAACAGAAAACGCGGACTGTTGCTTGTCTCTTTATAACCAAGTTTTAAGGAAACGACTGACACTAATTCAAGGCGCCTGCTGTTCCGAGGTCTAAATAGTTAGTCGCGCCGTCCCGAAAAGACTCACACTCAGCACATTTCCAGACTCGGTCTGCAATCGCACTGGCGCCGTGCCACCCGGCATCACCACCGTTACGTCGTCACCCTCAATCCAACCCGCGCGCCATGCCGCGCATGCTACTGCACTGGCGCTGGTCCCCGAAGACGCCGTAGGCCCCTCTCCTCGCTCAAATACGCGCGCGATGACTCGATTGCCAGCGTCTCGAGCAACCCATTGCAGGTTGACCCCGCCAACACAGAGTTGCCCGCACCCTGCCGGCGGTGCAAAAGCGATGGCCCTCAACCGATTGAAAAGTGCCAACTGGTGCATCGTGTCATTACCCGGCAACGCCGACACATCCTCAACCAGCGTCACACAATGAGGGTTGCCTATCCGGACAAATTGGCTGTTTCCCCATTGCGCATTGATCGACGCCAATGCCGCCACGCGGCTGAATTCATGATGTGCCGCGACCACAGGGCTCACACCGACCGCCCCCACCGCCAAGGGGCCAAACTCGGGCCTGCCCAACGCCAGCCAGAAGCCTGGCACCTGTTCATGCTTCGCCGGCTCGACACAGGTGATCACGGGCGATACCGCATCCGGCTTGTCGTGATACACCCGCAACTCGCTACCGTGCACCATTAACCCCTGGTCGGTTAACGCCTGGGCAAAAATGGTCAGGCCATTACCACTGCGTTCGGCGAGAGAACTGTCGGTATTGATGATCAGCAGATCAAACGGTGGCCGTGCTTGAAATGGCCCGACTAACAAACCATCACAGCGATACGCCTTTGCACCGGCCGGTGGTGGTAATGCACCCCAGCCACATTCGGACGCAATGGCCGACGCGGCCCACATCTTGCGCGTGCTTGCAGCCAAGCGGGCGTTGTCGGGCACATCGATACCCAGACCGCGCAAATGGGCCGGGCTGACCACCCCATAGATATTTCCGCGTGCATCGTAGAACCGAGTCATGACCACGCCAGCCAGAGATTTTTCATCGGTTCGTCCGCTCACTTATCGACCATCGGGACAGCAGCGTATTACAGAACGGTCGATCTGTGGGAGGTGGGCGCAAAGGCAGTAAGCCACTGCAAGAACCTGGGGTTCAGCCACTCCTGCAGGGAGTACACACCTTCCGGACCACCTCCTACAGGTTCGACCATTCCTACGTGGTTACCCCACGACAAAGCGTTCCATTTTTTGTAAAAAAAATGCTCGTAATCTGCGCTTTTAATCCTGATCACAAAAGGAACCCAGCTCGCTCGAGAGGGCCTGATGTGCAAGGATGTCGCGCCGGACATCGTTCGTTGAACGCCAAACCAAGGATTTTTCATGACTGCCATTCCCACCCCTGCCCCCGTGGTTCCCGGGCGGCTGGAGCAGATGTCGACCCGCATCGCTTTTTTTATCGCAGGTTTCGGTATCGCCGCCTGGGCACCTTTGGTGCCGTACGCCAAGGCGCGTGCAAATCTGAATGAAGGCACCCTTGGCCTGCTGTTGTTGTGCCTGGGGGTGGGGTCGATCATCGCGATGCCCGCTGCGGGCGTGCTGGCATCTCGCTTTGGCTGCCGACGCGTGCTCACCGCAGGGACGCTGATGATCTGCCTGGCCCTGCCGATGCTGGCCACTGTTAGTTCGATCCCGCTGTTGATCGCGGGGTTATTCCTGTTTGGCGCGGGCCTGGGCACCGTGGACTCCACCGTCAACCTGCAAGCGGTGATCGTTGAGCGCGCCAGTGGCAAAACCATGATGTCGGGCTTTCACGGGTTGTTCAGCCTGGGGGGCATTGTCGGCGCAGCGGGGGTTG
>NZ_WJZD01000066.1:0-4821 GCF_021609665.1 Pseudomonas sp. PA-1-3F
AGTCGCCAGGCCCACACCGTAAGACAAACCCTACAGGATACCGTCGGCGGCTCCAGATGTGTATATGCGATGACGGTGTGTCAGCCACTATTGTATTGGCTGATCCACCGTCATCGCAGGCAAGCCAGCTCCCACATGTTGAGTGGAGTTCTGTCATGAAAAAGACTGTCCTGGCCTTCAGCCGTATCACCCCGCCGATGATCGAACGCCTGCAACAGGATTTCGAGGTGATCGCGCCCAACCCCAAGCTGGGTGACATCAATGCACAGTTCAACGAAGCCCTGCCCCACGTCCATGGTTTGATCGGTGTGGGTCGCAAGCTGGGCCGCGAGCAGCTTGAAAGCGCGAGCAAGCTGGAAGTGGTGTCCAGTGTGTCGGTGGGCTACGACAACTACGACGTGCCGTACTTTAATGAGCGCGGGATCCTGCTCACCAACACCCCCGATGTGCTCACCGAGAGCACTGCCGACCTGGCCTTTGCGTTGCTGATGAGCAGCGCCCGCCGCGTGGCCGAATTGGATGCCTGGACCAAGGCCGGCCAATGGAAAGCCAGCGTGGGCGCGCCTTTGTTTGGTTGCGATGTGCACGGCAAGACCCTGGGCATTGTCGGCATGGGCAATATCGGCGCGGCCGTGGCCCGGCGTGGGCGCCTGGGCTTCAATATGCCGATCCTTTACAGCGGCAATAGCCGCAAGACCGCGCTGGAGCAGGAACTGGGCGCGCAGTTTCGCAGCCTGGAGCAGTTGCTGGCCGAGGCGGATTTCGTCTGCCTGGTGGTGCCGTTGAGCGACAAGACCCATCACCTGATCAGCACCCGGGAGCTGGGGTTGATGAAGTCCAGCGCGATCCTGATCAATATCTCCCGTGGGCCAGTAGTGGATGAGCCTGCGCTGGTCGAAGCCCTGCAAACCCAGCGTATTCGTGGTGCCGGGCTGGATGTGTACGAAAAGGAACCGCTGGCTGAATCGCCGTTGTTCCAACTGAGCAATGCGGTGACCCTGCCGCATATTGGTTCGGCCACCGGTGAAACCCGCGAAGCCATGGCCAACCGCGCCGTGGACAACCTGCGCAGCGCCCTGCTGGGCCAACGCCCGCAGGATCTGGTGAACCCACAGGCCTGGAAGGGCTGACACCCCACCCCACTGTAGGAGCGAGCTTGCTCGCGAAAAACGTCAACGATAACGCGCAAAATCTGTTTTAACGCGGCGCTTTGAAGTTCTTCGCGAGCAAGCTCGCTCCTACAGTTTTCGAGGACAAGGTCGATAACGGTGTATAGATCGTCATCCCTGATCCACAGAAGGTTTTTATGTCCACCACCAAAGCCCGCGCAGACTCACTCTCGCTTCTGCTCTTTACCTTGCGCAGCGGCAAGCTGATGGCCATCAACCTGTTGAAAGTCAGCGAGATCATCCCCTGCCCGCCGTTGACCAAGCTGCCGGAGTCCCACCCGCACGTCAAAGGCATCGCCACCTTGCGCGGCGCTTCGTTGTCGGTGATCGACTTGAGCCGCGCCCTGGGTGAAATGCCCTTGCAAGACCCGGATGGCGGCTGCCTGATCGTCACCGATGTCAGCCGTTCCAAACAGGGCCTGCACGTGCAGGCGGTGAGCAAGATCGTGCATTGCCTGACCACCGATATCCGCCCGCCTCCCTACGGCTCCGGCGGCAATCGGGCGTTTATCACCGGGGTGACCCAGGTGGAAGGTGGGCTGGTGCAGGTGCTGGATATCGAGAAAGTCATCCATGGCATCGCCCCGGCACCGATTGAAGCGGCGCCGACCGACCTGACCATGGAAGAAGCCGAAGTGCTGGGCAACGCCCGCATCCTGGTGGTGGACGACAGCCAGGTGGCTTTGCAGCAATCGGTCCACACCCTGCGCAACCTCGGCCTGACCTGCCACACCGCCCGCAGCGCCAAGGAAGCCATCGACGTGTTGCTGGAGCTGCAAGGCACGGTTGAACAGATCAACGTGGTGGTGTCGGACATCGAGATGTCTGAGATGGACGGCTACGCCCTCACCCGCACCCTGCGCGAAACCCCGGATTTCAAGGACCTCTACGTGCTGTTGCACACCTCCCTGGACAGCGCGATGAACAGCGAAAAAGCACGCCTGGCCGGTGCCGACTCAGTACTCACCAAATTCTCATCCCCAGAATTGACCAAATGCCTGGTCGTCGCCGCACAAACCGTGGCGCAAAAGGGCCTGTAAGCCTTGGGCGAGTATTACCAGCTGCTGCGTCGCGACCTCACCGGCAGCCTGCCCGCCCCGCAGTGGCCAGCGGATACCCGGCTGGATCATTATCGCGATGAACTGGCCCCGGCGATCCATGCCGTGCTGCGTATGACCCAGGACCAGGGCGGCGGCCGTGTCGGCCACCTGGATGAGTGGCGCCAGCAGTTCGTCACCGATGCCGAGTACGACCCGACGCTGTGCCTGGTGGCCAGTAACCGCGACGGTGTTCTCGCGGTGGCCCAATGCTGGACCAGCGCCTTTATCAAGAACCTGGCCGTACACCCCTGTGCCCAAGGCCAAGGGCTGGGCCGCGCCTTGCTGTTGCACAGCTTCCAGGTATTCAAGCAGCGCGGTGAACCCTATGTGGACCTCAAGGTGCTGGAGAGCAACCTGCGCGCCCGGCAACTGTATGAAAGTGCGGGCATGCGATTTGTGCTGCGCGACATCGTATCCAAGGGCTGATCCTCACTGGCGCATAACTTGCTTCCAGAGCCCCTGAGCGGTAGATAGAGGTAAAAACCCGTCACCCCTCAAGCGTGCCCTCTGACCTTGCCTGGTGACAGATCCGCCATGAACACACACTTTTCCTGCGTCGGTTGCGGTAAATGCTGCAGCGACCATCATGTGCCCCTGACCCTCGAAGAAGCCCGCAGCTGGGCGGCGGACGGCGGTAACGTCATCGTTCTGGTGGAGGGCTTTCTGGGTAACGGCCTGGGCCTGCCCCTGCAACAACGGGAACATGCCGAGCGCCGCTCAGTGATCGTGCCCAGCGGCAATACCGAGGCGTTTGTGGCAATTACCTTTGCCGCCTACAACGCCGGACGCTGCCGGAATCTTGACGAAGACAACCGCTGCCGCATCTACGAACGGCGCCCGCTGGTGTGCCGCATCTACCCGATGGAAATCAACCCGCATATCCCACTGAACCCAAGCGCCAAGGACTGCCCGCCGGAATCCTGGGAGCAAGGCCCTGCACTGATCGTCGGTGGTGAGTTGATGGATGCGCAACTGGCCGAGCTGATTCGCCGTTCACGCCAGGCCGACCGTGATGACGTGCAGACCAAAGAAGCGGTGTGCGCGTTGCTTGGCATT
This sequence comes from Pseudomonas sp. PA-1-3F, assembly GCF_021609665.1. Classification (NCBI taxonomy): domain Bacteria; kingdom Pseudomonadati; phylum Pseudomonadota; class Gammaproteobacteria; order Pseudomonadales; family Pseudomonadaceae; genus Pseudomonas; species Pseudomonas sp. PA-1-3F. Next base: position 3,326 of record NZ_WJZD01000066.1, read on the forward strand.
CGCACGACCGCACTCAAGGGCGACGGGTTTACCGCGTACCTGCCGGACATGCAGGCGTTTGCCCAGGCCATTGAACAGGCGGTTGAACTGCCGGCAATGGCCAATGAATGGGTGTTTCATGTGTCGGGGATGGACATCGCTGAACAGGTGCTGGATGCCGGGGCGCGCATTGCCACCGAGGTGCCGGCCAATTATGCGTTTATCTCGTTGAGGGCGGCTTAGGCTACTACGGCCTTATTTTGGCGTAGGTATCTACTCAACTTCAGCGCGACGCTGGACCTGTGGCGAGGGAGCTTGCTCCCGCGACGGCCTACCATTCGACGACAATTTCCCTGACGCCCCTCGATCCAACTGTGGGGTGTCAGCTAGATAGTCGCAGGCTGTCAGGCCGGCATCGCAGGCAAGCCAGCTCCCACATTTGGAGCTCGGAGTGTCAGGTAGATAGGCGCCTCTCGGGAACACAGTTGCACTCACACAATAGCGCTCATGGATGGGCAGGCAACACATCGAGGCGATAGGGCTGGAGGATGCGTTGGTATTCGCCATTGTGCATCAGTTGCTCAAACGCGTGATTAAGCTCATTACGCAACGCGGTATCGGTTTTTCGCACCGCAATCGCCACGCTATTACCCAGCAGGCCAGACGACACAGGCGGCCCCATGAAATTGAAGTCCAAGCCCTGGGGCGTGTCTAGCAGGGCCTCTCGGATCTCCACGGCGCCTTGAAGGGTCGCGTCAATCTCGCCCGAAACCAGACTCTGCACCAGTTGGTCGTTGAGCCAGAAACTCCTGATGATTACCCCTGCCGGCGCCCACTGCGACAGGGCAAAGGCTTCCCGATTACTGCGCACCAGCACCCCGACACGCTTGCCCCTGAGCGACCGTCGATTAGGGCGCAGGCCCGAGGTTTTACGCGCCACCAGCCGAGTGGTGATCGGGTAGAGATCACGGGTGAAACTCACCCGTCGCCGTCGACTGCAGGTGGGCGCCATGCCCATGATCGCGTCGAACTGCCTGGCCTCAAGAGCGGGGAAATTTTCCATGACGATCTGGTCAACCCAGGTACAGCGCACGTTGAGCTGCTCGCACAGGGCATTGCCCAGTTCGATGTTCAGCCCCACCAATTGCCCTTGGGAATTGCGGCTTTGAAAAGGTGGAAAATGTGCAGCGACGGCGAAACGGATTTCACGCCGAGGTTGAACGTCGGCGGCAACGACACTTGTCGAGAGCAAGAGGGCAAGCACCGCACAAAGGTGTATCAGGGCCACGGGAATGTCCTTTTCCGGAAAGCTGACTCACCACGCCCCGATGAGCGTCATCGGGACGAAGCAAACGCTGTGCAAGCTTTCAAGAATCGGTCGCGGACCTACAAGCAGAAATGTCCACGGGCGATGTAGGCAACTGCCTATAACGCACGCAACGCTTTAATCTTAGCGTTTACCCATGGAGCGGCGAGTGCCCGGAGGCGCCATGCCTGGCGTCTTGGTATGGCCGTTC
>NZ_WJZD01000067.1:0-4504 GCF_021609665.1 Pseudomonas sp. PA-1-3F
AAAGGTGACAAAACTCCTAAGAAGAATGGGGCCGAGGTAAAGTACAAGTGGGTTGCTGCACCAATCTAAAACACGCCGCGCCCTATTGGGGTGAGCCCCCTCCTGTGGCGAGGGAGCTTGCTCCCGCTGGAGTGCGCAGCGCTCCCGCTTTTATTGGGGCCACTGCGCAGCCCGGCGCGAGCAAGCTCGCTCGCCACAGGTTATTGATGCCTAATTCGCATTCCGGCACAGGCATTGCTTTATCCATTCACCCCCCGGAAAACAGGAGCATACGTTACCCCCCGACCCAGAGCCGCCCCCATAAGAAAGTAAGGACCAGGCCTGTTGGCACCTTCAGCCACGGGCTCATAAAAACATGCGTTTTTTTAAGCGGCAGTGCCACCCAAAGCCACACTGGGCACTGACAAGGTACTGGAATGGCTCGATCTTTCTTTGATGAAATGAATGACGCAAACGGCGTATGCCGTGCGCACTATCAGGACTTCTCTCGCTGGCTGGCCAATACGCCGCCAGAACTGCTGGCCCAGCGTCGCCGTGAAGCGGATTTGCTGTTCCATCGCGCCGGGATCACCTTCACCCTGTATGGCGACGAGCAAGACACCGAACGCCTGATTCCCTTCGACATCATTCCCCGCAGCATCCCCGCCAGTGAATGGAGCCTGATCGAGCGTGGCTGCATCCAGCGGGTCAACGCACTGAACATGTTTCTCGCCGACATCTACCACGACCAACGCATCATCAAGGCCGGGATCATTCCGGCAGAACAGGTGCTGGGCAACGAGGGCTATCAGAAGGCGATGGTCGGCCTGGACTTGCACCGCGACATTTATTCGCATATCTCCGGTGTCGACCTGGTGCGCGACGGTGACGGCACTTACTACGTGCTCGAAGACAACCTGCGCACCCCCAGCGGCGTGAGCTACATGCTCGAAGACCGCAAGATGATGATGCGGCTGTTCCCTGAAGTATTCGCCAAGCAGCGCATTGCACCCGTGGACCACTACCCCAACCTGTTGCTCAAGACCCTCAAGAGCGCCAGCCGCCTCGATAACCCAAATGTGGTGGTGTTGACGCCTGGGCGCTTCAACAGCGCCTTCTTCGAACACGCGTTCCTTGCCCGGGAAATGGGTGTGGAACTGGTGGAAGGTGCCGATCTGTTCGTGCACGATCTCAAGGTGTTCATGCGCACCACCGACGGCCCCAAGCCCGTGGACGTGATCTACCGGCGCATTGACGACGCCTTCCTCGACCCCCAGGCGTTCAACCCCGAGTCGATGCTCGGCGTGCCGGGGCTGGTAGCGGCTTACTGCGCCGGCAATGTGGTACTGGCCAACGCCATCGGCACCGGGGTGGCTGACGACAAGTCGATCTATCCCTATGTACCGGCGATGATCCGCTTCTACCTGGACGAGGAACCGATCCTGCAGAACGTGCCGACCTTCCAATGCCGCAAGCCCGATGAACTGTCCCATGTGCTGGCCAACCTCGAACAGTTGGTGGTCAAGGAAACCCAGGGCTCCGGCGGCTACGGCATGCTGGTGGGCCCGGCGTCGACGGCCGCCGAGATCGAAGACTTCCGCCAGCGCATCAAGGCCCGTCCCCATGCCTACATCGCCCAACCCACCCTGAGCCTGTCCACCTGCCCGACCTTCGTCGAAAACGGCATTGCGCCCCGGCATATCGACCTGCGCCCGTTCGTACTCTCTGGCAAGGAAACCCGCCTGGTGCCCGGCGGCTTGACCCGCGTGGCGCTGAAGGAAGGCTCGCTGGTCGTGAACTCGTCGCAAGGCGGCGGAACCAAGGACACCTGGGTGGTGGAGGGCTGACTATGTTGAGTAGAACCGCTGCAGATCTGTATTGGATGTCCCGCTACCTGGAGCGCGCCGAGAACCTGGCACGCATGCTGGAAGTCAGTTATTCCCTGTCCTTGATGCCCCAGGCCGGGCGCAGCGATGGCCTGGATGAACTGGCGATGTCGTTGCTCAGCAGCGGCACCCTGGACAGTTACCTCGAACGCCACCACACCCTGGATGCCGAGCGCATGCTGCACTTCTTCGCCCTCGACGAAGAAAACCCGGCCAGCATCTACAACTGCCTGCGCGCCGCCCGGGGCAATGCCCACGCCGTACGCGGACGCATCACCGCCGACATGTGGGAAAACCTCAACGCCACCTGGCTGGAAATGCGCAGCATTGCCGCCGGCGGCCTGGCGCGGCACGGCATCAGCCACTTCTGCGACTGGGTCAAACAACGCTCGCACCTGTTCCGTGGCGCCACCTCCGGGACCATCATGCGCAATGACGCCTACCGCTTCATCCGCCTCGGCACCTTTGTCGAGCGCGCCGACAACACCCTGCGCCTGCTGGATGCACGCTACGAGATGTTCGGCGAAGAGTCCGAAGAAGTCAGCGACCTGTCGGCCCGCGGCTATTACCAGTGGAGCGCCCTGCTCCGCGCGTTGTCGTCATTCGAGGCGTATACCGAGCTGTATCCCAATGCCTTGAATGCCCGCTCGGTGTCGGAACTGCTGCTGTTGCGCAGTGACGTGCCGCGCTCGCTGCATGCGTGTATCGAGGAGTTGAGCCATATTCTCGCGGATCTGCCGGGTAGTTATGGGCGCACGGCGCAGCGCTTGGCTGCCGAGTTTGAAGCACGGCTGCGGTATACGGGGATTGATGAGATTCTGGAGGATGGGTTGCATAGGCGGTTGACGGAGTTTATTGAGGGCGTGCGGGAGTTGGCGGGGGCGGTGCAGAGCTCTTATCTGGAAGTCGTTTGATTGATACTGGGTGGCAGTGACCTATCTCTTGGTACCAGCACAGTATTACGCCGGCCCGTATTGATCGTTGAAAGAGCGCCAGATCGGGCAGATTTACTATTTAAATAAATCTGCCCCGTATTTCCAAAGGTACGGTGCCGGTGTTGAGTGTCGAAGGTCGAGTGATCGAGGAGAGCCTGGAGATCATGCAATGGGCTCTGGCGCAGCACGACCCGGATGATTGGCTGCTGCAAGGTGCCCCTGCGGTGCTGGCGTTGATTGCCGAGAATGATCAGGTGTTCAAGCATCACTTGAATCGATACAAGTATGCCGAGCGCTACCCGGAACAGCCGATGGAGCATTATCGGGCCGAGGGTGAGGTGTTCTTGCAAAAGTTGGAAGGCTTGCTGGCGGAGCGTGAGTACTTGCTCGCCGAACACCTGAGCCTGGCGGATGTGGCGCTGGCGCCGTTTGTGCGCCAGTTTGCCCATGTGGATCGGGAGTGGTTTGCGGGTACAGAGTATGACCGGTTACAGGCGTGGCTCCAGCGGTTCCTGGAGTCGCCTCTGTTTATTGCCGTGATGGCAAAGCACTGACGACACTCAGTATTGGATTAAAGAATAGGTTTCTTTTCATACTTCAGCCTTAGACAAATCCGTCCATACTCTCCCACGCCGAGAGAGTATGGGCCAGACTCACTTCTAAATAAATTTCCTTCGTACCGTCCTATCTGGGCCCAAATCTAATATTGTCTACATGGACAGGACCTTTAACATCTTCTGGATCGAAACCCAGAAAAATATAAATAGCTACGTCACCGGGCTGTGTTATAGGAACAAAATCGAGCGAGACAGTATGCCAACCCTCCCCCGACCAGAAATAGTCTCTAAGAATTAGATAACCGGCCACGTTGAGACCAACACGAGTTCTCATACGAGGACTACTTAACGATATATCAAACGACATTCGATATGTTCTACCAACCTGCACATCACGATATAACTTATATATACCAATCAATGCACTACCATCCAAATAAGTGTAAGGACGCCCAACCGCGTAATAGTTTCCATCTGATAAATTAACGTCAACTGAACCGCGGCTGGCAGCCCAACCATTCTTGTTATAATTATCAAATGTCGTCAGGTCATCAAATTTTCCAGAATCAGAAACAACCGTGTACTCCACTATCGGAAAGCTGATCGCCTCGGCTTCAACCTTGCTAAGACTGACGGCGGCTTTGAATTCCATGCTCAATTTTGTGCCAGGGCCCAACCCATCGATGTAAGTGCGCAACAGGCGATATTCATAGCGGCCTTGGGCAACCCAGTTCGGATTGACATACGAGCTGTTGAAACTGAACAGCGTCAGGTCATGAGCAACATTAGCGGCTGTTCTACCAAAAAACTTCAACGAGACCGGATAAGGGGCGGTGATAAACGGCCAGGTGCCGACATGCGCCATCGCGTTGCCGACGAAGCTATCCAGGTCCAGCACCTTTGTCGCGCTATTGGCCTCGTTGAGCCTGATGACCGTCTTGGCCAGCTCCGATTGCGGTATCGGCCTCACGGTCACCGTCAAGGTTGCCGACGTGACCGAGACACCCGCACGGGTTACCACGTATTGGTATTTCACCGTGGTGGCGTGGTCACGAATGTTCGCCGCAATCGCCGCCCTGGAAATATCGAACGCCACCTCCTGCAAGGCTTCATTCCCAGGTTTGGCCGGGATATCTGGCGAACCGCC
>NZ_WJZD01000068.1:0-3773 GCF_021609665.1 Pseudomonas sp. PA-1-3F
CGGCACTCGTTGTTGCGGTGGATGTACTCGACCGAAGACTAAGATCGTTCCCACGCTCCGCGTGGGAATGGATCCCGTGACGCTCTGCGTCACTGTGGACGCAGAGCGTCCATGGCGGCGTTCCCACGCAGAGCGTGGGAACGATCAACAAGTGTGCGTAGGCCTGCTGGCCGGGCGCACCGCGCCGGAGTTGGCCGAGCAATTGGCGTTGAAGGTCAACACCATCGAGAGCTACCTCAAGCGTGCGGCGATCAAGTTGGGGATCAGCGGGCGGCACTCGTTGTTGCGGTGGATGTACTCGACCGAAGACTAAGATCGTTCCCACGCTCCGCGTGGGAATGGATCCCGTGACGCTCTGCGTCACTGTGGACGCAGAGCGTCCATGGCGGCGTTCCCACGCGGAGCGTGGGAACGATCAGCAGCTCCCTCAGGTCAGTCCCGGGCCAGTGCCTCTATCGGGTCCAACCGCGCCGCATTCCGCGCCGGTACAAAACCAAACACAATGCCGATCAACGTCGAACAGGCAAACGCGGTAATGATCGAGCCCACCGAAAACACCATCTCCCACTCCTTCACAAACAGCGAAAACAGGTAGCCGATGGCGTAGGACAACGAGATCCCGATGACCCCGCCGATCAGGCACACCATCACCGCCTCCACCAGAAACTGCTGGCGAATATCCGATTGCCGCGCCCCCACCGCCATGCGAATCCCGATTTCACGGGTGCGCTCGGTGACCGACACCAGCATGATATTCATCACACCAATACCGCCCACCAGCAAAGAGATCACCGCAATCAATGACAGCAGCAGCGCGAGGGAGCGGCTGGTTTTCTGCACCGTCTGCATGATGCTGTCGAGGTTGTTGGTAAAGAAATCCTTGGTGCCATGGCGTTGCAGCATGAGTTTATTGACGTTGTCTTCCACCACCTTGCTCGGCTGGCCGTCCTTGATGCGCACGGTGATGCTGTCCAGATGACGCTGGCCCAGCAGACGGCCCGCCGCGGTTTCGTATGGCACCCACACGTTCAGGGCCTTGCTGGCGGCGAACATGTTTTTATTGTCCGCCGTCACCCCGATCACCGTGCACGGCAGGTTGCCTATCAGGATCACCTGGCCCAGCGGGTCGATGTTGGGCCCGAACAGGCGCTGGCGAGTATTGTGGTCGATCACCACCACCTGGGCCTGGCGCCGCGCATCGCTTTCGCTGAAGGCGATGCCGGCTTCAAGCTTGAGGCCCTTGACCTTGAAGTAGCGGTCACTGACACCATTGACCTGTGCATCCACGTCGATGTTGCCAAAGCGCAGCATCAGGTTGCGGCCCACCACCGGCGTGGCGCTGTCGACGTAATACAGCTGGTTCAGCGCGTCCACATCCGAGGGCATCAGCGTCTGGATCGCCGAGGCTCGACTGTCGCCAAAGCTGGTGCCGGAAAAGATATCGATAGTGTTGCTGCCAATCGCCTGGATGTCCTTGAGCACATAGCGCTTGGCGCCTTCGCCGATGGCCGAGATCGACACCACCGAGGTGATGCCGATGACAATCCCGAGCATGGTCAGCAAGGTGCGCATGCGGTGGGAAATCAGCGCCACCCACGCCATGTTGAACGCTTCCTTGAACAGCCCCAGGCTCGCCACCAGGCGCCGCGCCCCGCTGCGTCGGGGCTCGACCGGCGCCTCGACGGGCAATTCCAGGCCGACGCTGTCGTTGGCCTTGTCGCTGATGATCTCGCCATCACACACCTCGACAATGCGCTGGGCGTTCGCCGCGACCTTGGGGTCGTGGGTGACGATAATCACCGTGTGCCCCGCCGCGTGCAGTTCGGCGAGGATACGCATCACCTCCTTGCCGCTGTGGGTGTCGAGGGCGCCAGTGGGTTCGTCGGCCAGGATCACTTCACCGCCATTCATCAAGGCCCGCGCGATACTCACCCGCTGCTGTTGCCCGCCGGACAGCTGGCTGGGCCGATGGCTGGTGTGGCCCGACAGGCCCAGGCGTGCCAGCAATTCCCCGGCGCGGCTATGGCGCTGGCTTTGCGGGGTGCCGGCGTAGATCGCCGGCATCTCCACGTTGTGCAAAGCGCTCAGGTGCGCGAGCAAATGGTAACGCTGGAAGATAAACCCAAAGTAATCGCGCCGCAGCTCTGCCAGTTGCTCATCGCCCAGGGAGCGGGTTTCGATGCCATTGATCTTGTAGCTGCCGGCGGTGGCGTAATCCAGGCCACCGAGGATGTTCATCAGGGTCGATTTACCCGAACCGGAGGCGCCGATGATCGCCAGCATTTCCCCGGCATGGATGGTCAGGTCGATGCCCTTGAGCGCGATGAATTCACGCTCGCCGGCCATGAAGCTGCGGGTGATGCCCTTGAGTTCCAACAGAGGCTGGGTCATGACTCAACTCCCCGCCACGGCAGGTGTAGCATCGCCGATCACCACGGTGTCGCCCTCGGCCAGGCCGTCCAGGATCTGCACCTTGACGTTGTTATTGATACCGGTCTTCACCGTGCGGGCGACCGCCTTGCCCTTGGCATCCAGCACCCGCACTTCGTAGCGGCCATCGGCATTGCGCACGCCCAGCGCCGCCACGGGCACTATCAGCGCGGCCTGGGCGGTGTCGAGCACGATGCGCACCTGGGCGGTCATGGCGATGCGCAGGCGGTGCTCTGGGTTGGGCACGTCGAACAACGCGTTGTAAAACACCGCGGTGTTTTGCTTCGGCGTGCCGGCGGTCTGGGTTTCCAGGAAGTTCTGCGGCGCCGGCTCGGTGCCGCGCAGCTTGGCGTAATAGCGCTTGTCCGCCTCGCCGAGAATGGTGAAGTACACCTGCTGGCCGGGGCTGATATGAATCACATCCGCTTCCGACACTTGGGCCTTGACGGTCATGGTGTCCAGGTCTGCCAGCTTGAGCAGCACGGGCGCCAACTGGCTGGCGATCACGGTCTGGCCTTCCTGGGTGACAATACCCACCACGTCGCCGTCGATGGGCGCGTTGATGCGGGTATAGGCCAGGTTGACCTTGGCGGTGTCGATCTCGATGTGCGCGCTTTTGATCTGTGCGTCCAGGGACAGCAGGTTGGCCTGCTGCACCTGGTAGGTCGATTCGGCGTCTTCGAAATCCTGGCGTGACACCGACTCATCGGCCTGCAAGCCTTTGTAGCGCTCATATACGGACCTGGCCTGCTTGAGCTGCGCGGCTGTCGCCCGGCGTTGGGCCTGGAGGTTTTCTTCATCGACCTGGGCTTTGCGCAGGGTGTTCTGCAGGATCAAGGGGTCGATTTCAGCCAGCCATTGGCCCTTCTTTACCTTGTCGCCGACTTTGACTTTCAGCGACTTGAGCTGGCCAGAGACCTGGGCACCGACGTCGACTTGTTTGACGCCTTCGAGCAGGCCGGTGGCCAATACCGCGTTTTCGATATCGCCGCGTTCTGCGGTCGCGGTGAGGTATTGGGGGGCGTCGGCGGGGGCGTTTACGGTGTAGATGGCCAGGCCGATTGCGACGGCCACTGAAGCCAGAATGCCGATTTTGCGGAATTTAGACGTTTGCATGGTTGGCTTCTTGATTGAGTACAAATATGGTTGCGCGCTGACGCTGGCCTGGGTAAAGACCTGACAGCCGACCCCTGTCTACCTGACGCTCCCCGGTCCAAATGTGGGAGCTGGCTTGCCTGCGATGGCGGCCTTCTGGTCGACCATTTAGTTGGGTTGGAATGCGTACATATCCATTCCTGCGGTAACGGCCACCTAGGGTTCCGCTCTTACAGCGGCTCACTTTT
>NZ_WJZD01000069.1:0-3233 GCF_021609665.1 Pseudomonas sp. PA-1-3F
TGAGAAATTCGAATTTTCGGCGAATGTCGTCTTCACAGTATAACCAGATTGCTTGGGGTTATATGGTCAAGTGAAGAAGCGCATACGGTGGATGCCTTGGCAGTCAGAGGCGATGAAAGACGTGGTAGCCTGCGAAAAGCTTCGGGGAGTCGGCAAACAGACTTTGATCCGGAGATGTCTGAATGGGGGAACCCAGCCATCATAAGATGGTTATCTTGTACTGAATACATAGGTGCAAGAGGCGAACCAGGGGAACTGAAACATCTAAGTACCCTGAGGAAAAGAAATCAACCGAGATTCCCTTAGTAGTGGCGAGCGAACGGGGACTAGCCCTTAAGTGGCTTTGAGATTAGCGGAACGCTCTGGAAAGTGCGGCCATAGTGGGTGATAGCCCTGTACGCGAAAATCTCTTAGTCATGAAATCGAGTAGGACGGAGCACGAGAAACTTTGTCTGAATATGGGGGGACCATCCTCCAAGGCTAAATACTACTGACTGACCGATAGTGAACTAGTACCGTGAGGGAAAGGCGAAAAGAACCCCGGAGAGGGGAGTGAAATAGATCCTGAAACCGTATGCGTACAAGCAGTGGGAGCCCACTTTGTTGGGTGACTGCGTACCTTTTGTATAATGGGTCAGCGACTTATTTTCAGTGGCGAGCTTAACCGAATAGGGGAGGCGTAGCGAAAGCGAGTCTTAATAGGGCGTCTAGTCGCTGGGAATAGACCCGAAACCGGGCGATCTATCCATGGGCAGGTTGAAGGTTGGGTAACACTAACTGGAGGACCGAACCGACTACCGTTGAAAAGTTAGCGGATGACCTGTGGATCGGAGTGAAAGGCTAATCAAGCTCGGAGATAGCTGGTTCTCCTCGAAAGCTATTTAGGTAGCGCCTCATGTATCACTGTAGGGGGTAGAGCACTGTTTCGGCTAGGGGGTCATCCCGACTTACCAAACCGATGCAAACTCCGAATACCTACAAGTGCCGAGCATGGGAGACACACGGCGGGTGCTAACGTCCGTCGTGAAAAGGGAAACAACCCAGACCGTCAGCTAAGGTCCCAAAGTTATGGTTAAGTGGGAAACGATGTGGGAAGGCTTAGACAGCTAGGAGGTTGGCTTAGAAGCAGCCACCCTTTAAAGAAAGCGTAATAGCTCACTAGTCGAGTCGGCCTGCGCGGAAGATGTAACGGGGCTCAAACCATACACCGAAGCTACGGGTATCACGTAAGTGATGCGGTAGAGGAGCGTTCTGTAAGCCTGTGAAGGTGAGTTGAGAAGCTTGCTGGAGGTATCAGAAGTGCGAATGCTGACATGAGTAACGATAATGGGTGTGAAAAACACCCACGCCGAAAGACCAAGGTTTCCTGCGCAACGTTAATCGACGCAGGGTTAGTCGGTCCCTAAGGCGAGGCTGAAAAGCGTAGTCGATGGAAAACAGGTTAATATTCCTGTACTTCTGGTTATTGCGATGGAGGGACGGAGAAGGCTAGGCCAGCTTGGCGTTGGTTGTCCAAGTTTAAGGTGGTAGGCTGGAATCTTAGGTAAATCCGGGATTCTAAGGCCGAGAGCTGATGACGAGTTATCTTTTAGATAACGAAGTGGTTGATGCCATGCTTCCAAGAAAAGCTTCTAAGCTTCAGGTAACCAGGAACCGTACCCCAAACCGACACAGGTGGTTGGGTAGAGAATACCAAGGCGCTTGAGAGAACTCGGGTGAAGGAACTAGGCAAAATGGCACCGTAACTTCGGGAGAAGGTGCGCCGGTGAGGGTGAAGGACTTGCTCCGTAAGCTCATGCCGGTCGAAGATACCAGGCCGCTGCGACTGTTTATTAAAAACACAGCACTCTGCAAACACGAAAGTGGACGTATAGGGTGTGACGCCTGCCCGGTGCCGGAAGGTTAATTGATGGGGTTAGCTAACGCGAAGCTCTTGATCGAAGCCCCGGTAAACGGCGGCCGTAACTATAACGGTCCTAAGGTAGCGAAATTCCTTGTCGGGTAAGTTCCGACCTGCACGAATGGCGTAACGATGGCGGCGCTGTCTCCACCCGAGACTCAGTGAAATTGAAATCGCTGTGAAGATGCAGTGTATCCGCGGCTAGACGGAAAGACCCCGTGAACCTTTACTATAGCTTTGCACTGGACTTTGAATTTGCTTGTGTAGGATAGGTGGGAGGCTTTGAAGCGTGGACGCCAGTCTGCGTGGAGCCATCCTTGAAATACCACCCTGGCAACTTTGAGGTTCTAACTCAGGTCCGTTATCCGGATCGAGGACAGTGTATGGTGGGTAGTTTGACTGGGGCGGTCTCCTCCTAAAGAGTAACGGAGGAGTACGAAGGTGCGCTCAGACCGGTCGGAAATCGGTCGTAGAGTATAAAGGCAAAAGCGCGCTTGACTGCGAGACAGACACGTCGAGCAGGTACGAAAGTAGGTCTTAGTGATCCGGTGGTTCTGTATGGAAGGGCCATCGCTCAACGGATAAAAGGTACTCCGGGGATAACAGGCTGATACCGCCCAAGAGTTCATATCGACGGCGGTGTTTGGCACCTCGATGTCGGCTCATCACATCCTGGGGCTGAAGCCGGTCCCAAGGGTATGGCTGTTCGCCATTTAAAGTGGTACGCGAGCTGGGTTTAGAACGTCGTGAGACAGTTCGGTCCCTATCTGCCGTGGACGTTTGAGATTTGAGAGGGGCTGCTCCTAGTACGAGAGGACCGGAGTGGACGAACCTCTGGTGTTCCGGTTGTCACGCCAGTGGCATTGCCGGGTAGCTATGTTCGGAATAGATAACCGCTGAAAGCATCTAAGCGGGAAACTAGCCTCAAGATGAGATCTCACTGGAACCTTGAGTTCCCTGAAGGGCCGTCGAAGACTACGACGTTGATAGGTTGGGTGTGTAAGCGCTGTGAGGCGTTGAGCTAACCAATACTAATTGCCCGTGAGGCTTGACCATATAACACCCAAGCAATTTGAGTCGAAAGGCCAGATTGCGGTGTGTGAAGACGAAAATGAACCGAAAGTTCGACGCTCACAAAACACCACGATCTATCACATACCCAATTTGCTGAAGCGAGGCCAGCTGGCCACGACTCAGTACCCGAATTTCTTGACGACCATAGAGCATTGGAACCACCTGATCCCATCCCGAACTCAGCAGTGAAACGATGCATCGCCGATGGTAGTGTGGGGTTTCCCCATGTGAGAGTAGGTCATCGTCAAGATTAAATTCC
>NZ_WJZD01000007.1:0-182849 GCF_021609665.1 Pseudomonas sp. PA-1-3F
GCTGGGGTGCGCAGCGCCCCCCAAAAAAAGCCGGCTCCAGCTGCGCTGTCGAACGGGAGCAAGCTCCCTCGCCACAACAGCGCGTTTGGTTTATCCGGCGAAGCGGTGACAGGGCTTGCCTGGCACGTCGACCTCAATGGCCAATACCGCACCATCAAGGGGATGCCCCAAGGGGCTCGCGGCGCTGGTGATGTACAGCGTGGTGAGCGCGGGCCCACCGAACACGCAACTGGTGGGACGGCTGACCGGTAGTTCGATGATGCGATCCACCTCACCTGAAGGCGTTAGCCGCAGCAGGCAACTGCCGTCCCAGCGCGCGTTCCAGATGTAGCCGTCGGCGTCCATGGCCGAGCCATCCGGGCCGCCGCGTGTGTGCGGCCCGAACCAGGCCTGGGCGGCGCCGAGTTGGCCGTCAGCCTGGATCGAATGCTGATAGAGCGTACCGTCCATGCTGTCGCCGAAATGCACCTGGCTGCCCGCCTCGTTCCAAAGCAAGGTGTTGGGAATGCCCAGGCCCGCCAACAACGGCGTGACCCGCGCATCGGCATCGATGCGAAACAAGCCACCGGAGCGCCGGGTAATCGGCAGGTCTTCGCCCTGCTCGCCTATGTTGTTCTGCATGGTGCCCAACCACAGCCGGCCCTGGGCATCGCAGCGTGCTTCATTGCCGCGGTTGCCCGTTTGCGGGTCGGCTACGCACAGCAGGGTCAAGGCTTCGGTGGCCAGGTCCAGGCGATACACACCGCTGCTCAAGGTCACCAGCGCATCACCGCTTTGACAGGGGATGAACGCCGAGACGTGCTCAGGCAATTGCCACACCTGCAACTGCCCCCCCATCAGACGCAGCGCCTGGCGGGCGGCGATATCCACCCAATACAGGGCCTGGGTCGGTACATCCCAGAACGGCCCTTCGCCCAACCGGGCACGGTGCGGGGTGACTGCGCTCAACGACATGAAGCCTCCTGATCAGTTACAGCGATTCGCGCGATGGCGTGCCATTTACCAGGCGCTGAATACGCAAGGGGTTAGCGTTTTTCAACGCGTCGGGCAGCAGGCTATCAGGGTAGTTCTGGAAGCACACCGGGCGCAGGAAACGGTCGATGGCCAGCGTGCCGACCGAGGTGCCACGGGCGTCGGAAGTCGCCGGGTACGGCCCGCCGTGAACCATGGAATCGCACACCTCCACGCCGGTGGGGTAACCGTTGAGCAGGATGCGCCCGACTTTCTGTTCCAGCAGCGGCGTGAGTTCGGCGAACTGTTGCAGGTCGGTCGGTTCGCCGATTAGCGTGGCGGTCAATTGCCCGTGCAGCCCCTGCAGGGCGGCGCTGAGTTGGGCCTGATCGGCCACTTCGACGAACACCGTGGTGGGGCCGAAGACTTCTTCCTGGAGCACTTCATCGCCGTCAATCAACAGACGTACATCCGCCTTGAACAGTTGCGGTTGCGCCTGATTGCCCGATTGCGCGCTGCCCGCCAGATGCTGGATGCCCGGGTGAGACCGGAGTTTTTCCAGGCCCTTGCCGTAGCTGCCCAGGGTGCCGGCATTCAGCATGGTTTGCGCCGGTTGCTCGCCGATCAATTGCGCGACCTGCTGAGTGAACGCGGTGAACGCAGGCGAGGCGATACCGATCACCAGGCCTGGGTTGGTGCAGAACTGGCCGCAGCCTTGCACCACCGAGGCGGTCAGATCGCGGGCGATGCTCTCGGCGCGGGCGTGCAGCGCCTGGGGCAGCACGATCACCGGGTTGATGCTCGACATTTCGGCAAACACCGGGATCGGTTGCGGGCGCGCCGCGGCCATGTCGCACAGGGCGCGGCCGCCTTTGAGTGAGCCGGTAAAGCCCACCGCCTGGATCGCCGGGTGCTTGACCAGCGCCTCACCGACGCCGCCGCCAAAGATCATATTGAACACGCCGGCCGGCATCTCGGTGGCCTCAGCGGCGCGAATGATCGCATCGGCCACGCGCTCGGCGGTCGCCATGTGGCCGCTGTGGGCCTTGAACACCACCGGGCAACCAGCGGCCAATGCAGCCGCCGTGTCACCGCCGGCGGTGGAGAATGCCAGGGGGAAGTTACTGGCACCAAAGACCGCCACCGGGCCGAGGCCGATGCGGTATTGGCGCAGATCCGGGCGCGGCAGCGGCTGGCGCTCTGGCAGGGCCTTGTCGATACGCGCGCCGTAAAAGTCACCGCGGCGCAGCACGGTGGCGAACAAACGCATCTGGCCGCTGGTGCGCCCGCGTTCGCCTTTGATGCGTGCGGCCGGCAATGCGGTTTCGCGGCAGACCAGTTCGACGAAGTCATCGCCCAAGGCGTCCAGCTCATCGGCCACCGCATCCAGAAACTGCGCACGTCGTGCGGCGCTCAAGGCGCGATAGGCCGGGTACGCCTGGGCCGCGGCCTGGGCGGCGGCGTCCACTTCCTGGGCGGTGGCCTGGTAGAAATCCTGGGGCAAGGCTTCGCCGGTGGTAGCGTCGATGCTTTGCAGCTTGATGCTGCCGTTGGCGCTGCGCTGGCCGCCGATGTAGTTGTGGCCGAGGAACGGGGTCATGTTGATCTCCTTAAAGGGGGGTGACTTGGCCGGGTTCAAATGCCGCATCGCTGCTGCCGATACCGTTGATCAACGGCGCGCCGAATTCAGCCTGGCTGATCTCGAACACATCGCCCGGCTGGGTACGTATACCGTCGGCGAATGACAAGGTGGCGGTGCCGAAGAAGTGAATGTGCACATCACCCGGCTTGAGGAACTGGCTGTATTTGAAGTGGTGGTATTCGAGGTTTTCCAGGCTATGGCACATATTGGCCTCGCCACTGAGGAATTCGTTCTGCCAGATCACCTCGCCGTTGCGCAGAATGCGGCTGGTGCCCGCCAGATGCTCGGGCAGTTCGCCCACGCGCAACTCCGGGCCATAGCTGCAACTGCGCAGCTTGGAATGGGCCAGGTACAGGTAGTTCTTGCGCTCCATCACATGGTCGGAGAACTCGTTGCCCACCGCAAAGCCCAGGCGATAGGGTTTACGGTCATGCCCGATCACATAGAGGCCACCGATTTCCGGTTCTTCGCCGGCATCTTCGGCAAACGGCGGCACCGGGAACGCCTGGCCCGGGCGCACGACGATGCTGCCATCGCCTTTGTAAAACCACTCCGGTTGCACACCGGCCTGGCCGGCGCCTGGTTTGCCGCCCTCCACGCCCCATTTGAAGATGCGCATGGTGTCGGTCATCGCGCTGTCGTCGCCGGCCTGCTGGTGCATCTTGTCGCGGGCCGAGGCACTGCCCAGGTGGGTGAGACCAGTGCCGCTGATCAGCATATGGGCCGGGTCCGGATGGTCCAACGGCGGCAGGATTTTGTGTTCCGCCAACAAGGCGGCGTAGTCATGGCTGACGCCCAGGCCGAGGGCTTCTACCTGTTGCTGCAACTTGCCGCCGACATCGATGGCAGCCAGCGCGAGTTCACGCACGCTGTGGGCGCCGCGCACTTCGCGTACCTGGTTGCCTTCTACCACGCCGACGCGGCGCTCACCGTTGCTCAACTCGAACTGAACTAAACGCATGCAGGTTCTCCTGGATTTAAGTGCGTGTGGCGCCACGGGCGCTGGCGGCGAATTGGTCGACGGGCAGCACGTGCTTGCGTTCCAACAAGCGGTAGACCACGAGGGTCAGCAGCAACCCGAACACCATCACACCGGATAAGAAATACAAGCCTGAGGCCAGATTGCCGGTGTACTCCTTGAGCGCACCGATCACGAACGGGCCGATGTAACCGCCGAGGTTGCCCACCGAGTTGATCAAGGCAATACCGGCTGCCGCACTGGCGCCGGCAAAGAAGCGCCCCGGCAGGGTCCAGAACACGGCGGTGCAGGAAAACATGGCAAACGCCGCCAGGCACAGTGCGGCCATTTGCAGCACTGGCACCGTGAGCCAGGCGCTGCAGAACAGGCCGATGGCGCCCAGTACATAGAGCACGGCGAGATGGCCGTAACGGTCGTTCAAGCGGTCGGAACTGCGCGGGATGATCAACAGGCCGATGATGCCGAAGATATAGGGCACGGCGGAGATGAAACCGGTTGTGAGGTCGCTGCCGCCAAACTGCTTGATCAGGGTCGGCAGCCACAAGCCGAGGCCGTAGATACTCAGGGTCACCGGCAGGTAGAACAGCGCCAGCAGCAACACGCGCTTGTCCTTGAGCGCATGCAAGGGGTTGCCATGGCGCGTCTGGCCGTAGGCTTGCAGGTCTTTGTGCAGCTCGCCGGTGAGCCAGGCTTTTTCTTCCTCGCTCATCCAGTTGACCTTCTGGGGGCCGTCCGGCAGGTAACGCAGCACCGGCCAGGTCAGCAGGATCGCCGGGGTGCCGATCACGATGAACAGCCACTGCCAGCCATGCAGGCCAAGGATGCCGTCCATGCCGAGCAAACCGCCGGACACCGGGCCGGTGATCATCATTGCAATAGGTTGGGAGAGGATGAACAGCCCGAGGATCTTGCCGCGATGGCGCACCGGGAACCACTGGGTGATGTAGTACAGCACGCCGGGAAAGAAGCCCGCCTCCGCCGCGCCCAGCAGAAAACGCATCACATAGAAGCTGTGCGGCCCCTGCACGAAGGCCATGCCGATGGTGATGGCGCCCCAGGTGATCATGATGCGCGCAAACCAGCGCCGCGCGCCGAAGCGGTCGAGCATCAGGTTGCTGGGAATTTCAAACAGGAAATAGCCAATGAAGAACAACCCGGCACCGAGGCCATAGGCGGCGTCACCGATGCCCACGTCAGCGCCCATGTGCAGCTTGGCGAAGCCCACGGCGGAACGGTCCACGTAGGCGATCAGGTACAGCAGGATCAGGAAGGGAATCAGTTTCAGCGTGATGCGCCGAATAAGCCGCAGTTCCTGGCTCATGGGGTCGATCTCCGATTGTTGTTTTTATAGAAGCTCGGGGGACGCCTCTGGCGAAATTCGCCAGGGCCATACCTCAGTTAACATCGACTATATAGTATGACTATTTGCAAAACAACACTTCCAAAGCGGCGATTTTGCGCTTATGTTTAAGCACGCATAGAACATATAGTCATACAATAAGAGAATCGATCATGCCTGACAAAAAGCCCGGCCTACGCTCTGCCCAGTGGTTTGGTACCGCCGACAAAAACGGCTTCATGTACCGCAGTTGGATGAAGAACCAAGGCATTGCCGACCATCAGTTCCATGGCAAGCCGATCATCGGCATCTGTAACACCTGGTCGGAGCTGACCCCGTGCAACGCGCATTTCCGCCAGATCGCCGAGCACGTCAAGCGTGGCGTGATCGAGGCCGGTGGCTTTCCGGTGGAGTTCCCGGTGTTTTCCAATGGCGAATCCAACCTGCGCCCTACCGCCATGCTCACTCGCAACCTGGCGAGCATGGATGTGGAAGAAGCGATTCGCGGCAATCCGATTGATGGTGTGGTGCTGCTGACCGGCTGCGACAAGACCACCCCGGCGCTGCTGATGGGCGCGGCCAGTTGTGATGTGCCGGCCATAGTCGTCACCGGCGGACCGATGCTCAACGGCAAGCACAAGGGCCAGGACATCGGCTCGGGGACGGTGGTGTGGCAGCTCAGCGAACAGGTCAAGGCCGGCACCATCACCCTGGATGATTTCCTCGCGGCCGAGGGCGGCATGTCGCGCTCGGCGGGCACCTGCAACACCATGGGCACGGCCTCCACCATGGCCTGCATGGCCGAGGCGCTGGGCACTTCCCTGCCCCACAACGCGGCGATTCCGGCCGTGGATGCGCGCCGCTATGTACTGGCGCACATGTCGGGCATGCGCGCCGTGGAGATGGTGCGTGAGGACTTGAAGCTGTCGAAAATCCTCACCAAGGAGGCGTTTGAGAACGCTATCCGCGTGAACGCGGCCATCGGCGGCTCGACCAACGCCGTGATCCACTTGAAAGCCATCGCCGGGCGCATCGGCGTCGAACTCGACCTGGATGACTGGACCCGCATCGGCCGCGGTATGCCGACCATCGTCGACCTGCAGCCCTCCGGACGCTTTCTGATGGAAGAGTTCTACTACGCCGGCGGCCTGCCCGCGGTGCTGCGTCGCCTGGGTGAGGCCAATCTGATCCCCCACCCCAACGCCTTGACGGTCAACGGCAAGTCCCTGGGCGAGAACACCCAGGATTCGCCGATCTACGGCCAGGACGAAGTGATCCGCACCCTGGACAACCCGATCCGCGCCGACGGCGGCATCTGCGTGCTGCGTGGCAACCTCGCGCCCCTGGGCGCGGTGCTCAAGCCTTCGGCAGCGAGCCCCGAACTGATGCAGCACCGTGGCCGCGCCGTGGTGTTCGAGAACTTCGACATGTACAAGGCACGCATCAACGACCCGGAGCTGGACGTGGATGCCAACTCGATCCTGGTCATGAAGAACTGCGGCCCCAAGGGTTACCCCGGCATGGCCGAAGTCGGCAACATGGGCCTGCCCGCCAAGCTGCTGGCCCAGGGCGTGACGGACATGGTGCGCATTTCCGATGCGCGCATGAGCGGCACCGCCTACGGCACCGTGGTGTTGCACGTGGCACCGGAAGCCGCCGCCGGCGGGCCGTTGGCAACAGTGAAGGAAGGTGACTGGATCGAACTCGATTGCGCCAATGGCCGCCTGCACCTGGACATTCCAGACGCCGAGCTGGCAGCGCGCATGGCCGACCTGCCGCCCGCGCAGAACCTCATCGTCGGCGGCTATCGCCAGCTGTACATCGACCATGTGCTACAAGCCGACCAAGGCTGTGACTTTGACTTCCTGGTGGGCTGTCGCGGGGCAGAAGTCCCACGGCATTCCCACTAATTGGGATGCTATGATGCGGCGAATCTAAGCCAGAGCCTCCCCGTCGTTATGGATCACCAGCCGCCCAAGCCGCGCAAGAGCCAGCATGCCCAGATCGTTCAGGACTTGGGCATGCACATCGTTTCCGGTCGCTTCAAGCCTGAAGAACGCTTGCCCATGGAAGCCACGCTGTGCGAGGAATACCAGGTCAGCCGCTCGGTATTGCGCGAAGCCACGCGGGTGCTCAGCGCCAAGGGCCTGGTGTATTCCAAGCCACGGGTGGGCGCGGTGGTACGGCCACGCTTGAAATGGCACCTGCTCGACCCGGACGTGCTGTCCTGGTTGATGCAGTCCACGCCCCACAGCGAATTCTTCAACACCCTGGCCGGGGTGCGCCGCATCCTCGAACCGGAAATCGCCGCCATGGCCGCGACCACCGCCACCGACGAAGACATCGCCACCATCGAACAAGCCTACCAAGGCATGGAAACCGCCAAGACCCACGAGGACCTGTTACAGGCCGACCTGGACTTCCACCGCGCGATTGCCGACGCCACCCGCAACGACCTGCTCGCCTATATGTGCAACATGCTCTCGCTGCCGTTGCGCGAGTCGATCAACATCACCAACCGCCGCCCGGATATCCAGGGCCTGAGTCTGCCTCGGCACAAAGCGATCCTCACGGCGATCCAGAACCGCGACGCCCTGGGTGCGCGGCATGCGTCGCTGGTGCAACTGGATGACACGCGGGTGGCGCTGGATACGGTGATGAACGTGTTGACGCCGTTGTGAGCCCGCGTCATTCCTGACTGTTATTGTTGGCCCTGGGGCAGGTGTTATCGCCCTCTTTTTTCAGCGCCAGCACGGCCTGGCGCTCGGACAGCAAGTGAGTGATGGCGCCGCCGATCGCAGCGGAAATCAACGCCAAGGCTTCTTTAGGCAGATTGATCGCCGCCCAGGTCAACCCACCGATCAGCAAGATGACAAACAGGATATTGAAACGTGACACGCCGAGTTTTATCGAGCGGACGATATCGGACGTGTCCTGCATTTTCTCGAAGCGTTTAAGGTCTTCGAACTTGCGCACCGATTCCAGGGTTTCCAGGTAATGGGTTTCGGCCCGCTTCAATTTCTTGATCACATCGGCTTCGAGCATGACCTCCTCTATCTCGATCCTGACCAGGCTGATATTGGCGCCTGGACGGCCTAGAATTTCCGAACTCAGCGAACTTTCGGCCAGCTCGGCCAGCAGATAGGTATAGGAGGTTTCGCTGATCTCCTTGGCATATTTTTGCAAGGCTGACGTGTAGCACTTGGTGGCGTATCGGGTGAACAGACGCTCGGCATCGTTGGTCTTTTTGATCAGGTCTTCAGCTTTCTCGATCAGTTCCCGTTCCATTTTTAATATCCCTATTAAGCGTGGCTTCGAAAAGCAATGAGCGCCGACCGCTGCGCTGGCACGTTACGAGCAAACATCCCTCGATCGCCCGCCAGTGTCTACTGTCAAACCTGACAGGGAAGCTGATGCAGGCCCCTGTGGCGAGGGAGCTTGCTCCCGCGACGGCCTGCCAGCCGACGCATATCCACCTGACGCGCCGCATTCCAAATGTGGGGTGTCAGGTATAGAAGTGTCGGCTGGCAGGCCGTCATCGCAGGCAAGCCAGCTCCCACAGTTGGAACGCGTAGCGTCAGGTAGATAGGGGCCGTTGCGGGAGCAATCTCTCTCGCCACCGGCCCTGCGTGGTACCGCAGCTGTTCATCACAGGGTGTAGGCGATGCCCACCTGCACGGTACGCGGTGCGCCGGGGTAGGCGTAGATATTGCCGAACGCGCCTTCTTCATATTCGCGGTTGAACAGGTTCTTCACATCCAGGTTCAAGCGCACACGCTCATTGACCTTGTAGTAACCGAGCAGGTCGACCACGGTATAGGCGTCCATGGAGAATGCCGTATTGGCGGTCTGGCCGGCGCGTTGGTCGACGTACTTGCCGCCGGCGCCCAGGCCCAGGCCTTTGAGCGCGCCGTCCTGGAACTCGTAGACGTTGAGCAGGCTGAAACTGTTGCGCGGGATGTTCATCAAGCGCGTGCCGGAGCGCAACGTGTTATCACGGGTAACTTCCGCATCTACGTAAGCGTAGCCGCCGATCACGCGCCATTCGGGCGTGAGGTTGCCTGCCACATTGAGGTCGAAGCCCCGACTGCGCACCTGGCCGGCCGCGACACTGAAGGTATTGTCCACGGGATCGGTGGTCAGCACGTTCTTCTTCTCGATCTGATAGATCGCCGCATCCACGCTCAACTGCCGGTCCAGCGCCTCCCACTTGATACCCATCTCGTAGGACTTGCCTTTCTCCGGTGCAAAACCACCGCCTTCGCGGCTGGCGCCAGTGTTGGGCTTGAACGAACGCGCAGCATCGGCATAGACCGCGACGGTGTCGGTGAGGTCGTAGATCACACCCACGCGTGGGGTGACGGCGTTGTCGGCGGCCTGCCAGTTTTTACCGCGTGGCACATAGGTTTCGTAATCATGCTCAAAGCGTTCGAAGCGCGCACCGGCCAGTACTTTCAAACGTTCGGTCAAGGCGACCTGATCCTGCACAAAGGCGGCGTAGGTCTTGAGGTTTTCTTTATCGTGGGTGGGCGTGCGGGTCAGTGCCGGACGCGTTTGGCCGTACACAGGGTTGAAGATGTCGACCGGGTAAGTGCCCACCTTGTCGCTTGAACGTTGAATGATCGACTTATAGTCGTAATCCTCGTACTCGATACCGGTAAGCAAGGTGTGATCAAACCCGCCGGTGGAGAAGTGCCCGGTCAGGTTGAGCTGATAGTCCTTGTCGGTCCATTCCAGCTTGCGGTAGTTGAAGTTGCGTTGCAGGGTGCGGCCATCAGCGCCCAGGCTGCCCGGCCCGTTGGCTTCGATGGCATTGCCTTTCAAACTGCCGTCCAACCACTGGAAACCGCCGCCCAGGGTCCAGTTGTCGCTCAGTGCATGCTCGAAACGCAACTGCGCCATGTTGTTGTCGTTGTGCAGCTTGCCAGCGTCCTTGTCGCCCCAGAACGTATCACGCGAGGGCGTGCCGCGCTGGTTGGGGAAGCGCGTCAGGCCACGGTCCAGCGGGTGGTTGTTGCGCATGAAATCGCCTTCGAAGGTCACCTTGGTGTCATCGGTGGCCTGCCAGGTGATCACCGGCGTCACGCCGTAGCGTTCCGTCTCGACGTGATCGCGGAAGGTGTCGCCGCCCTCGCCCACCACGTTCAGGCGATAGGCCAGGCGGCCTTCCTCGTCCAGCGGGCCGGAGGCATCCAGGGTGCCGCGCTTCATGCCCTGGTCATTGAGCTGGCTGCCCAGGGTGACGGTGCGTTCAGCCAGCGGCTGCTTGGACACCACGTTGAAGGTACCGCCTGGGTCGCCACGGCCGTAGAGCATGGTCGCAGGGCCGCGCAGCACTTCAAGACGCTCGATGGTGTTGGCGTCCGGCATGTTCGGGTAACCCCGGTTGATCGGGAAACCGTTGCGGTAGAACTCGCCGGTGGTGAAGCCGCGAACGGTAAAGGTGGTCAGGCCCTGGCCGCCGAAATTGTTGGCACGGCCCACGCCGCCGGCGTAATCAAGGGCATCCTGCAAGCGCGTTGCACCGAGGTCTTCGACCACGTCCTTGGACACTACGCTGATGGACTGCGGGGTTTCATGAATGGCGGTGTCGGTGCGCGTCGCACTGGCTGAGCGTGTGGCGTGGTAGCCCTGCACGGGGCCTTGGGCCGACTCAAGGTCGGCGGTGGCGGTGACATTGGTCGCTTGCAGCTCGATACTGGTGTTCTCGGCAGGCACCTGCTCTGCCCACGCGAAGGGGGAAAACGCCTGGAGCACACAGATGGAAATCAGGGTACGACGCATGGGTGTAAAACCTAGTGAATGAGCCAGATGGGACGGCAAACCTGCCAAGAATTCGCCGCGCATCATATATCAAGGCATTCTCGTTTGATATCGGTTCTCATTTGTTATTTTTCACGTCCCTGCTGTGTCTCCAGTGGGTAACGCAAAAACCACAGGCGAAAAAAAGCCACTCAATCGAGTGGCTCATGCAACGCGCAGGCATACCTCAGCGATAGCGTTCCAGCCAATGCGCGTAAGGCGCCGGCAAGGTCCAGGAGGACTTGTCCACGCCCAGTTCCTTCGCGGCAAAGTAGGCCCAGTGCGGGTCAGCCAAATGTGCGCGCCCCACCGAAACCAGGTCCAGGTGCCCGGCCTGCAGCGCGCCTTGCGCCAGTTGCGGCGTGCCGAAGCCCCAGGCCGAGGTCACCGGAATACCGGCTTCACGGCGTACACGCTCAGCAATCGGGCCCATGAAGGCCGGGCCCCATGGGATGTTGGTGTCAGGAATGGTAAAGCCGACGCTGACGCTCAGCAGGTCCAGGCCACCATCCTTGAAACGGCGGGCCAGTTCGATGGACTCGGTGAGGGTCTGCTCATCACGGCCGTCGTATTCGATCACACCGAACCGGGCGGTGAGCGGCAGGTTTTCCGGCCAGACTTCACGCACCGCAGCCAGGGTTTCGAGGAGGAAGCGGCTGCGGTTGTCGAAGCTGCCACCGTAGGCATCGGTACGCTGGTTGGAATGCTCAGAGAAAAAGCTCTGGCCCAGGTAGCCGTGGGCAAAGTGCAGCTCGATCCATTCAAAGCCGGCATCGCGAGCGCGGCGGGCCGCGTCGACGAAGTCCTGCTGCACGCGGGCAATGTCTTCCAGGGTCATGGCACGCGGTACGTTGGGCAAGTTGGCACCAAACGCGATGGCAGAGGGGGCGATGGTTTCCCAGCTACGCGCATCAGAAGCCGGGATGTGGTCATCACCTTCCCAGGGGCGATTGGCACTGGCTTTGCGACCGGCGTGGGCGATCTGAATGCCCGGCACCGAACCTGCGGCCTTGATGGCCTTGACCATGGGCACAAATGCCTGGGCATGGGCATCGCTCCAGATCCCGGCGCAGCCTGGGGTGATGCGTCCTTCAGGGGCGACCGCGGTGGCCTCGACCACCAGCAGGCCGGCACCGCCACGGGCCATGCCAGCCAGGTGGACGTGGTGCCAGTCGTTGACCATGCCGTCTTCGGCCATGTATTGGCACATCGGTGGGATAGCAATGCGATTGCGCAAGGTCACATCTTTGAGTTTGAACGGTTCGAACAAGGCCGACATTGAGAACTCCAGGAAGGGATGAGTGATTCGATAGTTCGATGGTAATCGAACTATGGTATTGAACGCTACCCCCCTGTTATGATCCGCCCCATGCGAGCCTTCAAACACCCTACCCCGCAAGAATTGACGCTTGAGCGTGTGCTGTACGCCTTGAGCGACCCCGTGCGCCTGGACATCGTGCGCTACCTGGCCAACGTGCCAGAGGCCACCTGTGGCGAACTCGACGGGGGGCGGCCCAAGTCCAGCATGTCCCATCACTTCCGGGTATTGCGCGATGCCGGCCTGGTGCACACGCGCAATGTGGGCACCACCCATATGAACTCGTTGCGCCGTGACGAGCTGGAAAGCCGCTTCCCTGGGTTGCTGGCCAGCGTTCTGTCACAGCACTAGACGGCACGCGTCAGGACAAGACCGCCTGTAGCAATGCGCCGTCCAGGTGCACACAGTCCTTGCCATTGCGCTTGGCGCCGTACAGGTTCTTGTCCGCCATCTTGAGTACGGCCGACAACTCGTCGCCCGGCGAAAAACGCGCCATCCCCGCGCTGCAGGTGTAATGGTGGGGCGCAGGCACGCTGCTGCGGATCGCCTGCAACAAGTCCAGGGCATAATCACAGGCCACCTCCACATCGTCGCCCTGCAATAACACGCCGAACTCTTCCCCGCCGATCCGTCCAAAGCTGTGGCTGCCCTTGGCGTTTTTCAGGCACAGGGCCATGGCGCGCAGAATCTTGTCCCCCACGTCGTGGCCATACAGGTCGTTTTTTTCTTTGAAACTGTCGATATCCAACATGATGAAGTAGCCGCCCTGCTCCCCACCGAGCAACTTCTCGAAGCTCTGCATAAAAGCGCGCCGGTTGAGAATGGACGTCAGGTAGTCGGTCTCGGCCAAAGCGCGAAACTCGCTTTCCACCAGCAATACCGAACGCAGGTTCTTCAAGTAGGAATAACTCAAGATAAACCCGATGGACACCGACGCCGCGCAGAACAGCAGCAAATACACCTCGGTGCCAGCGTATATATCCGCCTGCATGGGTGGCCACAGGATCAGCCAGATCAATAGCGCATCGGCCAGATAATC
This sequence comes from Pseudomonas sp. PA-1-3F, assembly GCF_021609665.1. Taxonomy (NCBI): domain Bacteria; kingdom Pseudomonadati; phylum Pseudomonadota; class Gammaproteobacteria; order Pseudomonadales; family Pseudomonadaceae; genus Pseudomonas; species Pseudomonas sp. PA-1-3F. The sequence goes on from NZ_WJZD01000007.1 coordinate 13,071, forward strand.
CTGGACACTGATAAACAAGATCGCACTGCCCACCACCAGGGTCACCGCCAACGGCAAGCCATAGATACGCAACTCTGCGTGCATATGAATCAGATAAGCGAAGCCGACGGACAACAACACCATATAGGTGACTCCCAGCACTCGCCAGAGCAGAAAGTTCGTGGTGGTGGCATGTACCCGGCAAACAATCAGCAGGCCCACCGTGACGGCCAACATATAAAAATCCAACTTCAGGGCCGCAGGAATCAGGAGCATGCCGACCCAGGCAATAATCCCGACCCATTCGGCTTGGGTCACCGCAGGTGACAACAAACTGCGCATTCTGGGCCGCAACTTCAAGTTAGCAGGCATCCTTACGCTCCCATCTCAATAGCATGCAGGCCCATCGCAAATGAAAAGGCCATGAACCGCTTTACCAGGCTGGCAAAGGGTGGCAGAACTTCCAGCCGGGTTTTGGAGTGGGCTTTGAAATAACCCTTTTCGACCCCCTCCTGCACCATACGGATAACGTGGGTCTTGGACACGGAAAGTTGCTTGGCCAAGGCCAGGTAGGAAGACGACCGGAAGGTGGCGCGGTCGTTCTCAGGGGCAAAGGCGTCATTGTAGATCGCCAGCATCAACAGATGGCCGGCGTCGCGCTTCACCAGCCAGTAACATTCGGGCAGCAAGACATCCACCGTCAACTCGGCCGCGAGAATCATGGCAAAACCCTTGAAATAGAGCGCAAGGAACTCGCGGTCATCCAAGTCGCGCATCTGCCGGAACACTTCCCGTTCGGGGTAGAGCAGCGCCAACGACTCCGTGAGGGCGGTGAGCATCAACCGCGCTTCGCGGCAGGCTTCATCCGAGGGTGCATACACCCTGAAGCGACTGTCTTCGGGGTGCGGCGCAACCTCCATGAAACCCAGAGCCCGGAATAGCAAAAAAATCGATTCCAGGCTGTTTTTCGAACAATATTTGCGCGTTACGCACAAGGCTTTAACTTCTGCCAACAACGGCAGCGGTGTGGAAAAGTATTGGCTCAATAATGCAAACGACACCATCAAGCGGCTGTATTTAAGGGCACTCTTGTAGAAAAACGGTCGTTTCGAATAGGGCACGAGCAGCACGTGGTAATGCGCTCTCATGCACGATTCAAAATCCTTATGACGTTCGAGCGCTTGCGCGGTATTACACATAGCCAACTTCAACGAACTGACACGCATGAAAGAGCCCTGATCATCCAACTTGATGCCACTGATCTCAGCTACGAAATCCCTGCAGCCCGGCCCCAAAACAAATCACTTCAAAATTCCTGCCATTAATGGCTTTTTGCCTCGAACGCAATGTACAGCGATTGCCGGACAAGACGTCATCAGTACCAAAGTTGTTCCACCGTCAAATGCCCCGTGACACACACACTTACGCGCAACCTTTGGTTACATTCTCTCCGCCTGGCGGTTAGAGGACTAATCGATTCAGCACACTGCGAACCTTCCCTCCTCGGCGGCGTCGTAACAGGGGATTGTTGCCAACCGCCCGCCGCGAGGTTCTCGTTTGAAAGCTGCCCTTCTGAAGAAATACCGCCTGATCATCAAGACCATGGGCTATGTGGGCTGGGCGTTGTTCTGGCTGTTGTTGTGGGATGTGGCGGTGACGGTGGATTTCATGCTGTTTCTCACCGCCAAGATCAATTTGCCGCTGATGCCCCTGACCTTGCTCGGCTCGGCACTGGTGGTGCTGATCAGTTTTCGCAACAGCAGCGCCTACAACCGCTGGTGGGAAGCACGCACGCTGTGGGGTGCGATGGTCAACAACTCGCGCAGTTTTGCTCGGCAAGTGTTGACCCTGCTCGATGACGCCCCTGGTGAGGTGAACCCGGTGAAGTCGACGCTGTTGCGCCGTCACGTGGCTTACGTCAATTGCCTGGCTGCGCACCTCAAGGGCCAGCCGTGCCCGGAGGAAGTGCGAGCCTTTATCCCCGCCGAAGAATTTGCGCGCAACGGCGCCACCAATAACTTCGCCAATGACATCCTCACCGGCTCGGCCTCGTTGCTGGCGCGCGAATACCAGGCCGGGCGCCTGGACAGCATCCGCCTGGCGCGGTTGGAGTCGACCCTGGTGGACCTCTCCAACGCCCAGGGCGGCATGGAGCGGATTGCCAACACGCCACTGCCCTACCCTTACGTGTACTTCCCGCGGCTATTCATTTCGTTATTCTGCCTGATCGTGCCGGTGGGCCTGGTGGAATCGCTCGGTTGGTTCACGCCGTTGGCCTCCACGGTCGTGGGCTTCATGCTGCTGGCCATCGAACGCATCGGCACCGACCTGCAAAGCCCGTTCAATTCCAGCGAACACCAGATCCAGATGGAAAGCATCTGCGAAACCATCGAGAAGAACCTGCAGTCGATGCGCCGCGATGCCCTGGTCGGTGACCCGATCGCCTGATTCCCCCTCCTCAAGTGCCAACTCCCTCGGCCGATATACCGAGGGTACGCATGGCCTCGCCTCTCACAAAAACGCCTGCGACACGCAGTAGCCATTTTTCTCCCCTTGCCAAAACTATAAATACCCGCGGGTGAAGTCATGAATATCAAGCAGAAGCTGACATGGGCGTTTGCGGCCATCGCGTGCGTGCCGGTCATCCTGGTCGCCATTATCGTGGTGCTGAACCTGCGCGAGGGTGCGCTGGCCAACTTCCTCGACAGCAGCGGCCGCGAGATCCGCCAGATCGACAATGGCATGCAGCAGTTTTTCGACGGCATCAGCCAGAATGTCGACTTCGTCGCCAAAGACCCGCGTGTGATCGCGGCCAAGAACCTGAAGAACTACGCCGGCGCCGATGCAGCGCAAATTCCGCTGACGCCGACCAACACCGAACTGCTGGCGATTTTTGATCAGTTCGCCAAAAGCCACCCCAGTACCGCCTACCTGTCCCTGGGACTGAGCGATGGCGGCTACGCCAGTTGGCCGGACGACGCCAAGCTGACGCAATACGACCCGCGCACCCGCCCCTGGTACCAGGCCGCCATTGCAGCGCCAGGCAAGACCGTGCGCACAGGCGCCTACTACTGGGCCCCGGACGATGTGGTGCTGATCGGCACCGTGCGCACCGTCGCGGATGCCACGGGTAACGTCCTTGGGGTGGTTGGCCTTGACGTGTCGCTCAAGCAACTCACCGAGCTGGTGCGCACCATCAAGCTGGGCGACAGCGGCTACCTGATGCTGGTGGAAGCCGACGGCAACGTGCTGGTGGACCCCAGCGATGCCACGCACAACTTCAAGCCCCTGGCGGGCCTGGGCGCGAACTACGCCGAACTGGCCAAGCACGGCGATGGCGTGACCGAGGTGAGCATCGATGGCGTGGCCTACATGGCTAACGTGGTCAGTTCCAAAGACTTGGGCTGGCGCTTTATCGGCCTGATCAAGCGTGACGAAGTGATGGCCGGCGCCACCCGCCTGACGTGGTTGATCGCTGCGATCGCCGCCGTACTGGCCGTGGTGTTCGCAATCGTCGGTGCCAGTTTCGCCCGTGTGATCGTACGTCCGATTCGCGGTGTGGCCGACGGCCTGCAGGAAATCGCCGAAGGTGAAGGCGACCTCACGCGCCAGCTCAAAGTGCAAGGCAAGGACGAAACCGCCAGCCTGGCCGGCTGGTTCAACCAGTTCCTGAGCATGATCGCGCAACTGGTGCAGCGCATCGGCAACGCCTCCTCAGACCTGCAAACCGCCGCCGCCGACACCAGCGCCGTGGCCAACAATATGAACCAGGCCGCCGGCCGCCAGCGCGAAGCCGTGGAACTGGTGAGCACCGCGTTCAACGAGATGGTCGCCACCGCCAACGAAGTCGCGCGCTCATGCAGCGCCGCCGCCACGAGTGCCGATGAGGGCTATCGCGACGTGCACACCGGCCAGCAGCACATCGGCGAAGCCACCGGCAGCGTGCTCAAGCTCAGCGAAGACCTGCAAAAATCCACACAGACCATGCAGTTGCTCGAGCAAGACAGCCAGAACATCAACACCATCCTCGACACCATCCGCTCGATTGCCGAACAGACCAACCTGCTGGCGCTCAACGCCGCGATCGAAGCCGCCCGCGCTGGCGACCAGGGCCGCGGCTTTGCGGTGGTCGCCGATGAAGTGCGTGCACTGGCGCGTCGCACCGCTGACTCCACCGGCGAAATCGACAGCCTGCTGGGCAACCTCGCCCGCCGCACCCAGGAAGTCACCCAGCAGATGCAAAGCAGCTTGCTGGTGTCCAACACCAGCGTGGAGCGCATCCAGCAGGCCCGCGACAGCTTTGACAAGATCCGCGGCTCGGTGGATTCGATTCGCGACCAGAACACTCAGATCGCCACCGCCGCCGAAGAGCAGCACCAGGTGGCCGAAGAGATCAACCGGCATATCGCGCAGATCCACGCCGACGCGCAGTTGGTGGAAGGCTTTGCGCATTCGGCGCAGACCGGTTCAGGGCGGCTGACTGATATTTCCGGCCAGCTCAATGGGCTGGTGGGGCGCTTCAAGTTCTGATGCCCGCCCAATAAAGGCAGCGCTGTACCGTGGCGAGGGAGCTTGCTCCCGCTGGACTGCGTAGCAGTCCCAGTCTTTTAAATTAAGAGCGGGGCCGCTTCGCGCCCCAGCGGGAGCAAGCTCCCTCGCCACAGGGTACGCGTCGCCGGGTCCATCTAGGCCGACTCAGAGGCGGCCCTGCCCATCATCGCAGTACCTGCAACAGTCTATTGCAGGACTCAAATGTACTAACCGGTTACTTATCTTGCTAAAATCGCGTCTTTGCCCTCTCTCACTCGAGTCCATTCGACATGAAACGAGCATCGCGCGCCGCTGGCGTCTCTAGATTCTTACTCCTGGGCCTGGGCGTCGTCATCGCCCTGCTCGGCCTTGCGCTTGCCGTCGGCGGCGCCAAACTGGTCAGCCTGGGAGGTTCCTGGTACTTCCTGCTGGGCGGCGTGGTCATGGCCATTTCCGGGCTGTTGATTGCCCGCTGCAAGCCTGCCGGCGCCTGGTTGTTCGCCGCGTTTCTAGTGGCTACCGCCGTGTGGGCGGTGGCCGACGTGGGCCTGGAATACTGGCCGCTGTTCTCGCGACTGTTCATGTTTGCGGTGATTGGCGTGGTGGTCGCACTGGTGTATCCGTTGCTGGCCGGCAAACCGGCGCGGGGTGCCTATGGCGTCGCCGCCGTATTGGCGCTGGGCGTGGCGGTGGCAGCGGGCAATATGTTTGTCGCGCACCCCAGCGTTGCGCCCACCGGTGCAGGCCCGGGCGTCACCCCGGTGGCTGCGGCCGATGCGCAGAAAGATTGGGCCCACTACGGTAATACCGAAGGTGGCAGCCGTTTCGCCGCGCTGGACCAGATCAACCGCGACAACATCGACAAGCTCAAGGTCGCCTGGACCTACCACACCGGCGACGTGGCCATCAGCGACGGTAACGGTGCCGAAGACCAACTGACGCCCCTGCAGATCGGCAACAAAGTGTTTATCTGCACCCCGCACAACAACCTGATCGCGCTGGATGCCGACACCGGCAAAGAACTGTGGAAGAACGAAGTCAACGCCAAATCGGCAGTGTGGCAGCGTTGCCGGGGCATGGCGTATTTCGACGCCAGCGCGCCGATTGCCCAGCCGACCCAGCCCGACAGCTCGCCGGTCCTGGCCGCCAGCGTGCCCGCCGGTGCGCAGTGCCAGCGTCGCCTGCTGACCAACACCATTGATGCACGCCTGATCGCCGTAGACGCCGACACCGGCAAGTTCTGCGAAGACTTCGGCACCCACGGTCAGGTGGACCTCAAGGCCGGCCTGGGCAATGTGCCGGACAGCTACTACCAACTGTCCTCGGCGCCGCTGATGGCCGGTACCACCGTCGTAGTCGGCGGTCGCGTGGCAGACAACGTGCAGACCGATATGCCCGGTGGCGTGATCCGTGGCTTTGACGTGATCACTGGCCAGATGCGCTGGGCCTTCGACCCAGGCAACCCTGAAGACAAGCAGGCCCCGACGGGCGACGCCACCTACGTGCGCAGCACCCCGAACAGCTGGGCGCCGATGTCTTACGACCCACTGATGAACACGGTCTTCCTGCCGATGGGCAGCTCCTCCACCGATATCTACGGCGTGGAGCGCACCCAGCTCAACCACAAATACGGCGCTTCGGTGCTGGCACTCGACGCCTCCACCGGTGCCGAGAAGTGGGTCTACCAGACGGTCCACAACGACCTGTGGGACTTCGACCTGCCAATGCAGCCAAGCCTGATCGACTTCACCCCGCCAGGTAGCGACAAGGCTGTACCGGCCGTGGTCATCGGCACCAAGGCCGGGCAGATTTACGTGCTCGACCGCGCCACCGGCAAGCCGCTGACGGACGTGCAGGAAGTGCCGGTAAAAGCCGCGAACATTCCCAACGAGCCGTATTCCCTGACCCAGCCTAAATCCGTCGGCATGCCGCAGATCGGCGCGCAAACCCTCACCGAGTCGGACATGTGGGGCGCGACGCCGTATGACCAGTTGCTGTGCCGCATCGATTTCAAGGGCATGCGCTACGACGGCCTGTACACCGCGCCGGGCACCGATAAATCCCTGAGCTTCCCGGGTTCCCTGGGCGGCATGAACTGGGGCAGCATTTCCACCGACCCGGTGCACGGTTTTATCTTCGTCAACGACATGCGCCTGGGCCTGTGGATCCAGATGGTACCGTCGCAGAACAAGGCCCAGGCCTCTTCCGGTGGGGAAGCGCTGAACACCGGCATGGGCGCCGTGCCGCTCAAGGGCACGCCGTACGCGGTGAACAAAAACCGCTTCCTGTCGGTGGCCGGCATTCCGTGCCAGGCGCCGCCATTCGGCACCTTGACCGCCATCGACATGAAGACGCAAAAGGTCGCCTGGCAAGTACCGGTGGGCACCGTTGAAGACACCGGCCCCCTGGGTATCCGCATGCACCTGCCAATCAAGGTAGGCCTGCCGACCCTGGGCGGTACGCTGTCCACCCAAGGCGGCCTGATCTTTATCGCCGGCACCCAGGACTTCTACCTGCGCGCCTTCAACAGCGGCAATGGCGATGAAATCTGGAAAGCACGCCTGCCCGTCGGCAGCCAGGGTGGGCCGATGACCTACGTGTCGCCGAAAACCGGCAAGCAATACATCGTCGTCACCGCCGGCGGCGCACGCCAGTCCACCGACCGTGGCGACTACGTGATCGCCTACGCCCTGCCGTAACCGCCCTCTGTTCGCGCGGTGCTCCGGCACCGCGCTTTGTGTTTGGAAAGATCCCCCATGACCCCTACTCCTCATACCGCCTGGCGCCTGGCGCTGGGCCTGGCCTTTGCGGCCGCCCTGCCCGTTCAAGCCGACGACACCACCCTGACCGGCGACTGGGGCGGCCTGCGCCGCGAACTCGACGCGCAAGGTGTGCGCTTTACCGGTGACTACAGCGGCGAGACCGCCTACAACGCCCACGGCGGCCAACACCGTTCGGCGCGCTATTCGCAAAATATCAAGCTCGGCGTGCAGTTCGACCTGGGCAAGCTCTACGGTTTCAACAACGGCGACCGCATCCAGCTGACCATCAACGACCGACGCGGCAACAGCGCCTCCGAGGACTTGGTGGGCAACCGCCTGCCGATCCAGGAAAACTACGGCGGCCTCTACACGCGCCTCACCGAGCTGAGCTACGAGCGCACGCTGTTCACCCCGGCGCTGAACCTCAAGCTGGGCTATATGGCCATGGGCAATGATCTCGGCGGCCTGGACAGCGGCATCCTGTGCAACTTCATGAACGCCGGCTTCTGCGGGCATCCGCTGAATATGTCCGGCGGCAGTGGCTGGGCCAACTACCCGAATGCGCACCTCGGTGCCCGGGTAAAATACGACTTTTCGCCCAACTGGCAACTGCGCGTGGCGGCGTTCAATGTCGACCCGTCCAGCAACGGCAACTCCAGCCGTGCCTGGCACCTGGGGCCGAAGCACACCACCGGCACCGTGGTGCCCATCGAGCTTATCTACAAGCATGCGGGCGCACTGCCCGGTGAATACAAGCTCGGGTATTACTACGACAGTTCCGATGTAAAACGTATTGGCAGCAACAAGGACGTCAGCGGGCGCGGCGGTCACTACCTCTTGATCGACCAGGCTGTGTGGGCCTCACAATCATCCCAAGGCCGTAGCCTGCACGCCTTCGGCCAGTACTCTGCCGCCAGCCAAGCGGCCTCGCCGTTCACCAAGTGGTATGGCGCAGGCGTGGTGCTGTACAAGCCGTTCGAAGGTCGCCCGCGCGATACCGTCGCCCTGGGCTATGGCCGCGCGGTGCCGAACCCGCGCAGCCGTGATGTGCAAGAGTTGGCTGCGTTCAATGCCGGGGCGTCCTACCCCTCAATCGACAGCGCCGAACAATTGATCGAACTCAGTTATGGCTACCAGGCCACGCCTTGGCTGACCTTGCGCCCGGATGTGCAATACATCATCGAGCCGGGGGCGTTTTCCGGTGAGAGCATCGACAATGCGCTGGTGCTGGGTTTGCAAGTCAAAGCGGTGTTCTAGCTCGCGCCCTGCTGATACTGACGTGGCGTGCAGCCAAATTCGCGGCGAAACACCGTATGCAGGTACTGCGCAGAGGTGAAGCCGCAGCGTGCGGCAATGTCGGCTATAGCAAGGCTTTGGTTTTCCAGGCCTTTGGCGGCAGCGGCGAGTTTGAAGCGCAAAATCTCATCATGCACGCTGCAGCCACGCGCCTTGCGAAAATGCGCTTCCAGGGACGAGCGGGAAACACCGACATAAGCGGCGACCTGATCGGTCTTGATACCCTGGCAGGCGTACTGGCGGATAAACAACAAGGCCTGCATCACGTAAGGGTTGCCCAGGGGTTGATGCAGGCTGGAGGCTTGCACGTTAATGGCGTCTGGCGGCACCAGCACCTGCGTGCCCGTGCAGGGTTTGCCATGCAGCATCTGATGCAACAATGCCGCAGCGGTACGGCCCATGGTCTCCGTGCCCTGGATCACCGAACTGAGCGGCACCCGCGTGAGGGTGCGGGTCAGCGGGTCGTTGTCGATGCCGATCAACGCCACCTCCTCCGGCACCGCAATACCCGCCGTCAGGCAGGCTTGCAGCAATTGCCGGGCGCGGGCATCGGTCACCGCGATGATGCCGATAGGCTTGGGCAAGCTGTGCAGCCAGGCAATCTGCTGCTCCACCGCGCTGTCCCACAACGGCGCACTGGTGCCCAGGCCGCGATACACCTCTACCTGCAAGCCATCACGCTGCATCAAGCGGCGAAAAGCTTTCTCACGCTCCTGGGCCCACCGATTGGCCTGGGCTTCGGGCAGGCTGAAACAGGCAAACCGCGTCAAACCCGCCTCCACCAGATGCTCGTAGGCCAGCTTCATCAGGGCATGGTTATCGGTGGCCACATAGGGAATGCCCTTCGGGTACTTGCCCACATCCTCATAAGACCCACCCACCGCCACCACTGGAACCCGACTGCCGGCCAACGCCTCGCCAATCAGCGGGTCATCGAAGTCAGCAATGATCCCATCGCCCTGCCAACGCTCGATACCGCGCAGGCGGCAGAGGAAGTCTTCTTCCAGGAACAGGTCCCAGGATGCGCGGGTGCTGCTCAGGTAGTTGCCGATACCGGCGATGATGCCGCGGTCGTAGATTTTGCTGCCGTTGAAGAGCAAGGCGATACGGTGAACGGGCGGTAGGGTTTTCATTGTTTTTGTCCTGGGGCCGGTCGGTGCAGATTAGGCCTGTGTACTACGCACGCCTAGCTACATTCAAATCGATGTCACGTCCTGGAAGCAGTCTGAGCATATCGGGCCTCAGGGAGGCCCGTTCTATCTACCTAAATTTTAAAACTATGAATACAGTTCCTAGCCAAACGCCAGTGCCAACTACCATTGCTAAATGTAGGTTCAGCAGGCGTTTTAGGTACGGAGGAAAGTTTTCATAATCGATAGGGCTCAAGTCACCAATGCGGATATATGTCCTTGGCATCGCTATCATCCCGGTGATTTTCGCCATCTCCAACAACGACCAAATATAGCCGCGCCTCCCCAGGCTCGGCCCCCAAAGATAAATATAGCGACTGTTTTTCAATGCCTCTTTTATCGCATCCAAATGTCGATGACTCAGGAACAAGCTGTACGCAATACTCACGAGTTCGAGCAGAAAAGGCCCGCCGGTAAAAATGATCGCAGCCCAGGGTGACCAAGAGTCAATACGGGTCATGGTTGAAAAGCCTCGTAAATTTTTTCCCCAATATAATCGCCACCCATCTCACCGAAAGTCGTACCTGCCCAGGCGCCGGCCCCGACTAAGGCCGCGACACAGACGACCCCTCCAAGCCCGCCGGTTGCCACTCCAATCCCCAAACAGATTGAACCACCCGCAATTTGACCCGTCACTCCACCCCAAATACCCCCCAATGTGGCTCCAGCGAATTTCCCCCCTTCAGTGAACTTAACCCTCTCACATGCAGCTCCAGAATCCCCGTTACATACCTGCTCAATAGCCAGCAACGAAGACACTCCCCCAAGTCCAATACCGATATAACCCCCTGCCTTCATGTACTTCGTGGCACGGCTGACCGCTTCCACATGAGCGGCATACCCCGGAATCTGCCCCGGCCCACCCGCCTTGTCCCAGTGATGCACCAAGCTGCGACTGGATATACCCAGGGCCGTTTTCAACTTGGGGTGATCGCCCAAGGTGGTCTGCCCGCGCAGGCGGGTGGAGTTGAGCAGATGAGCATCCAACTGATTCATAAGTCGCTGACGATCAGCAAAGAACTGCGGTGACCTAAGGTGTCCGTGCTGCCGATAGCTGTCCTGATGCAGGCGCTCCATGGCCTGCAGCGTTTCGCGCAGATTGCTCAGGTGTTTTTCCATCACCACTGCGCTGACGCCGAGCCAGGTTGAGGTTTGGCCGATGAAACCGGCGATCTCTGCACCGTGGCGATGCAGAAAGTCAGCCTCGTCCGGCGTCAGCTCATCCAGTGATGCGCTGACGTGTTGTGCAGCCTGCATCAGTTGAGCTTCTTCATACGAGCAGGAGGTGTTTTTCGGATCGCTGAGCACGATCATCGAACCAGCTTTGACGTAGCCTGTGTTGGGATTCAGCGATTGAAACTTGCGCATTACAGCCGGGTCGAGCGTCGGAAAAAGTGTGGCTTCCAGCGCCTCGCGGGTCATGCTTTTGGGCACGATATAAAAACCTGGCTCCTGACCTTGCACACCATTGGATGCCATTGATCCAACATGACCGGACGGCACGAAACCAGAATGACGTGGCGCTACAGTGTTTCGATTTACAGATGATGGGTTTGTTGGAGCTACTCGCAGGTTAATGGGCGGTTCTGCATGTTGGTTTTCATAGGTGGCCGAGTACACCGAAGGAATCAGCTCGGCTTTACAGGGACAGTCGCTGTAACTATCCAAAGTGCCGGCCATAAGCCGACCATGGCTGTTTATGTGGGAAACGCCACCGACGATCTTATAAGTTTGCCCATCCTTGCCGCAGGTGACTCGGTCACCTTCGCACGCATGAAAAAGGCCATGTATGTTGACTCTCTTATCACCGTCCAGCACTTCCCCGCCGCAGGTGGTCTTGTCACCCAGTCCAATGAAATAACCTACGCTCATTTTTTTGCCTCTTATCCATGTTTTTTGGCCGTACTTCCCTGCTCGTCCCGATAAGAAAACTGACGCGTAACGCCTTCCGAGGTAAACGAGCAAGTGGCACACCAAACCTTGAAGAGGCATATCCCCACCGTAAAGTCAGACGTTTCTCTAAATCCTGTACTCCCTCAGCCGTTCTCAGCCCCTCACTCAAAATCGCACTCCCCTTTGGTGATTTTCATAATCAGCCGCCCAAGTGCCATTGCTAGTATCCAGACACCGCTCAGAACAATAAGGAAAAACCCATGCCGTACTTCCCCGGTGTCGAAAAGGTGCGCTTCGAAGGCCCTGCCAGCACCTCTGCCCTCGCGTTTCGTCACTACGACGCCAACAAGCTGATCCTCGGCAAGCCCATGCGGGAGCACCTGCGCATGGCCGCCTGTTACTGGCATACCTTTGTGTGGCCGGGGGCGGATATGTTTGGGATGGGGACGTTCAAGCGCCCGTGGCAGCGCAGTGGCGATCCGATGGAGGTGGCCATCGGCAAGGCCGAGGCGGCGTTTGAGTTTTTTTCCAAGCTGGGCATCGACTACTACAGCTTTCACGACACCGATGTGGCGCCCGAAGGCAGCACGCTCAAGGAGTACCGCAATCACTTTGCGCAGATGATCGACCACCTGGAGCGCCATCAGGAACAGACCGGCATCAAGCTGCTGTGGGGCACCGCCAATTGCTTCAGCAACCCGCGTTTTGCCGCCGGGGCGGCGAGCAATCCAGATCCAGAGGTGTTCGCCTTCGCCGCCGCCCAGGTGTTCAGCGCGATGAATGCCACGCTGCGCCTCAAGGGCGCCAACTATGTGCTGTGGGGTGGCCGTGAAGGGTATGAAACCTTGCTCAACACCGACCTCAAGCGCGAGCGCGAACAGCTCGGGCGTTTTATGCGCATGGTGGTTGAACACAAGCACAAGATCGGCTTCAAGGGTGACCTGTTGATCGAGCCCAAGCCCCAAGAGCCGACCAAACACCAATACGATTACGACAGCGCCACCGTGTTCGGCTTCCTGCATGAGTACGGCCTGGAACACGAGATCAAAGTGAACATCGAGGCCAACCACGCGACGCTGGCCGGGCACAGCTTTCATCATGAGATCGCCACCGCCGTGTCGTTGGGGATCTTCGGCAGTATCGACGCCAACCGCGGCGACCCGCAGAACGGCTGGGACACCGACCAGTTCCCCAACAGCGTCGAAGAAATGACCCTGGCCACCTATGAAATCCTCAAGGCCGGCGGGTTCAAGAACGGCGGCTATAACTTCGATTCCAAGGTGCGCCGCCAGAGCCTGGACGAGGTGGACCTGTTCCACGGGCATGTCGCCGCCATGGATGTGCTGGCTCTGGCCCTGGAGCGTGCGGCGGCGATGGTGCAGGACGACCGCTTGCAGCAGTTCAAGGACCAACGCTATGCCGGCTGGCAGCAGCCATTGGGCCAGGCGGTGTTGGCCGGTGAGTTCAGCCTGGAGTCATTGGCTGAACATGCCTTTGCCAACGCGCTGAACCCGCAGGCGGTGAGTGGGCGCCAGGAGATGCTTGAAGGCGTTGTGAATCGGTTTATCTACACCTGACTGTGGCCAGAGATTGCTCCCGCTGGGGCGCGAAGCGGCCCCAAAAAATGGGAGTGCTACGCACTCCAGCGGGAGCAAGCTCCCTCGCCACAAAGAGGATCTTCACCTAGTGTCTTTCCAACAACAATAAAAGGACGCACCACCATGAAGTCATTCAAACCTGCCCTGCTCGCCGCAGCCCTGGCACTGCTCGCCCTGCCGGTGATGGCGGATCCTGCGCACCCCAAAATCGGTTTTTCCATCGACGACCTGCGCCTGGAGCGCTGGTCCCGCGACCGTGATTACTTTGTCGCCGCTGCGGAAAAGCTCGACGCCAAGGTGTTCGTGCAGTCTGCCGATGCCAACGAGCAGAAGCAGATTGCCCAGATCGAAAACCTGATCTCCCGGGGCGTCGATGTGATCGTGATCGTGCCGTTCAACGCCACGGTGCTGACCAATGCGGTGGCCGAAGCCAAGAAAGCCGGGATCAAGGTGGTGTCCTATGATCGCCTGATCCTCAATGCCGACATCGACGCCTATATTTCCTTCGATAACGAAAAAGTCGGCGAGATGCAGGCCAGCGGCGTGTTGCAAGCGGCGCCCAAGGGCAATTACTTCCTGCTCGGCGGCGCGCCGACGGACAACAACGCCAAGGTGCTGCGCGAAGGTCAGATGAAGGTGCTGCAACCGGCCATCGACAAAGGCGATATCAAGATCGTCGGCCAGCAATGGGTCAAGGAATGGAACCCCACCGAGGCATTGAGCATTGTCGAAAACGCCCTGACCCGTAACGACAACAAGATCGACGCTATTGTCGCCTCCAACGACGCCACCGCCGGCGGTGCGATCCAGGCCCTGGCCGCGCAGAAACTGGCGGGCAAGGTGCCAATCTCCGGCCAGGACGCTGACCTCGCAGCGATCAAGCGCGTGATCAACGGCACCCAGACCATGACCGTGTACAAACCGCTCAAGCTGATCGCTACCGAAGCGGCCAAGCTTTCGGTGCAACTGGCACGCAGCGAACAGCCGACCTACAGCTCGCAATATGACAATGGCAGCAAGAAGGTGGACACCATCCTGCTTACGCCGACGCCGTTGACCAAAGCCAACATCGACCTGTTGGAAAAGGACGGTTTCTACACCAAAGAGCAGATCGCCGGGCAATGACCGTGGCCGCCGATTACCTGCTGCAAATGAACGGCATCGTCAAAAGCTTTGGCGGTGTCAACGCTCTCAACGGCATAGACATCAAGGTCAAGCCTGGGGAATGCGTGGGCCTGTGCGGTGAAAACGGGGCGGGTAAATCCACCTTGATGAAGGTGCTGTCGGCGGTGTACCCGCACGGCACCTGGGAGGGGGAAATCCTCTGGGATGGGCAGCCGCTCAAGGCCCAGTCCATCCGCGAAACCGAGGCGGCCGGCATTGTCATCATTCATCAGGAACTGACCCTGGTGCCCGACCTGTCGGTGGCCGAGAACATTTTCATGGGCCACGAACTGACCCTGCCCGGTGGGCGCATGAACTACCCGGCGATGTTGCACCGCGCCGAGGCGTTGATGCGTGAACTCAAGGTGCCAGACATGAATGTGGCGCTGCCGGTGTCGCAGTACGGCGGCGGCTACCAGCAACTGGTGGAGATCGCCAAGGCCTTGAACAAACAGGCGCGCCTGTTGATTCTTGACGAGCCCTCCTCGGCCTTGACCCGTGGCGAAATCGAGGTGTTGCTGGACATTATCAAGGGCCTGAAGGCCAAGGGCGTGGCCTGCGTGTACATCTCCCACAAGCTTGATGAAGTGGCGGCGGTGTGCGACACCATTGCAGTGATTCGCGACGGCAAGCACATCGCAACCACCGCCATGGCAGACATGGACATCCCCCGGATCATCACGCAGATGGTCGGCCGCGAAATGAGCAACCTCTTCCCCATCGAGCACCATGAAGTGGGCGAGGTGATCTTCGAAGCGCGTAACGTCACCTGCTACGACGTCGATAACCCCAAGCGCAAGCGCGTCGACGACATCTCCTTCGTGCTCAGGCGCGGTGAAATCCTTGGCATCGCCGGCTTGGTGGGCGCCGGGCGCACGGAGTTGGTGTCGGCGCTGTTCGGCGCTTACCCCGGCCGCTACAGCGCCGAAGTATGGCTGGACGGCCAGGTGATCGACACGCGCACGCCGCTCAAGTCGATCCGCGCCGGGCTGTGCATGGTGCCCGAAGACCGCAAGCGCCAAGGCATCATTCCCGACCTGGGGGTAGGCCAGAACATTACCCTGGCGGTGCTCGACACCTACGCGCACATGACCCGCATCGACGCTGAGGCCGAACTGGGCAGCATCGACCAGCAGATCAGCCGCATGCACCTCAAGACCGCCAGCCCGTCGCTGCCGATCACCAACCTCTCAGGCGGCAACCAGCAAAAGGCCGTGCTGGCGAAAATGCTGATGACCCAGCCCAAGGTGCTGATCCTCGACGAACCCACACGCGGGGTGGACGTGGGCGCCAAGTACGAGATCTACAAATTGATGGGTGCGCTGGCCGCCGAAGGCGTGTCGATCATCATGGTCTCCTCAGAACTGGCCGAAGTGCTCGGCGTGTCCAACCGCGTGCTGGTGATTGGCGACGGCCAGTTGCGGGGGGATTTCATCAATGAAGGGCTCACCCAGGAACAGGTGCTCGCCGCCGCGCTCAGCCATAACCCTAATGATCGGAAGACCGCGTAGATGAATCAGGTCAAACACCTTTTTACCCGCTACAAGATGCTCGCGCTGGTGATCGCCGTGGCGTTCATCTGGTTGTTTTTCAGTTGGCAGACCGAGGGCGGTTTTCTCACCCCGCGCAACCTCTCCAACCTGCTGCGGCAGATGTCGATCACCGGGATATTGGCCTGCGGCATGGTGCTGGTGATTATCGGCGGCGAGATCGACTTGTCGGTGGGCTCGTTGCTCGGACTGTTGGGCGGGCTGGCGGCGATTCTGGATGTGGTCTATCACGTGCCGCTATTGGCCAACCTGAGCCTGGTGGCGCTGTGCGGCTTGATGATCGGCCTGGCCAACGGCTACATGACCGCTTACCTGCGCATCCCCTCGTTCATCGTCGGCCTGGGCGGAATGTTGGCGTTTCGCGGGATTCTGCTGGGGATTACCGGCGGCACCACCATTGCGCCGGTGTCGCCGTCGCTGGTGTATGTGGGCCAGGGGTATTTGCCCCACAGTGTGGGCGCGGGGCTTGGCCTACTGCTGTTCGCACTGACGCTGTTCCTGACCTGGAAGCAGCGGCGCAACCGCGCACTGCATGGCTTGGCCGCGCACGCTTTGGTGCGCGACGTGTTACGTGTGGTATTGATCGGCGCGGTGCTCGCCGGGTTCGTCACCACCCTCAACAGCTACGACGGTATCCCCGTGCCGGTTCTGCTGTTGCTGGTGCTGCTCGGCGTATTCAGCTACGTCACCAGCCAGACCGTATTCGGCCGCCGCGTGTATGCGGTAGGCAGCAATATGGAAGCCACACGGCTATCCGGCATCAACGTGCAAGCGGTGAAACTGTGGATCTTCGGCATCATGGGAGTGATGTGCGCGCTGGCCGGCCTGGTCAACACCGCGCGCCTGGCGGCGGGCTCACCGTCGGCGGGCAACATGGGCGAACTCGATGCCATCGCTGCCTGTTTTATCGGCGGCACGTCGATGCGCGGCGGCTCGGGCACCGTCTATGGCGCGTTGCTTGGCGCGTTGGTGATTACAAGTTTGGACAACGGCATGTCGATGCTCGATGTGGACAGCTACTGGCAGATGATTGTGAAGGGCAGCATTCTGGTGCTGGCGGTGTGGGTGGATGTGAGTACGCGCTCGGGCAGGCGATAACTCGTCCGCCAGAACACCACCGATCACCTGTGGGAGCTGGCTTGCCTGCGATGGCGGCGGGTCAGCCACCTGATGGACCGACTGACACACCGCTATCGCAGGCAAGCCAGCTCCCACATTTGATCTTCATGGCTCCCCCCACATTGATCTCATTTTTCCCTCAGGTTATTGCGGATAAAAACTAAAAGTCCATAATAGACAAATTAGTTTATCCGGAGAACCCCATGTCCACGACGCCCCTCGTCATCGACCAGGCCCAGGCCCGTACTTTATTGGCTCAAGTCGATGTACCCGCGATCCTGCGCAAACTGTTCCGCGACCTCGCCGCCGGGCAAGCGGTACAGCCGGCGCAACAGCTGGTGGAATTTCCCCAAGGCGCCGGGGATTTCATCAACTACCTGGGCGTACTGGTCAAAGATGGGGTGTACGGGGTCAAGACCTCGCCTTATATCGTGCGTGAACAAGGCCCCCTAGTGACGGCCTGGACCCTGTTGATGTCGATGCACAGCGGCCAGCCGTTGCTGTTGTGCGATGCCGCTGAATTGACCACCGCACGCACCGCCGCCACGACGGCGTTGGCTGTGGATGCGCTGGCACCGGCGGCAGCGCAACGCCTGGCGATCATCGGCAGCGGCAAGATCGCCCAGGCGCACCTGCGTTATGTGCAGAACCTGCGCGACTGGCAGCAGATCCGCCTGTACTCGCCAAGCCTGGGCAGCGCCAGCGCCGAGACGCGTGCGCAGTTGACCAGCCTGGACCCGCGCCTGAGCCTCGTCTCAAGTTGTGAGGCCGCCCTGGAAGACGCGGATGTGATCCTGCTGTGCACCTCGTCCGCCGGGCCGGTCATCGACCCCTCGCGCCTGAGCAAACCCGCGCTGATTACCTCCATCAGCACCAATGCGCCACGTGCCCATGAAGTACCGCCACATTGCCTCAACCAGATGCACGTGTTCTGCGACTACCGCCAGACCACTCCGGATTCGGCCGGTGAGATGCTGATCGCCAGCGAACAGCACGGCTGGGACAAACGCACGATTGTCGGCGACCTGCCCGAGTTGTTCAGCGACATGGCCCAGCGCCCCGACTACGATCGTCACGTCTTTTTCCGCTCCATCGGCCTGGGCCTGGAAGACATCGCCCTGGCCAATGCCCTGTATCGACTGTAGGAGCGAGCTTGCTCGCCAAGACCTCACAGGCACTGCGGTCACACAGAATCGGCGCGTTATCGTCAACGTTTTTCGCGAGCACGCACGCGCCTACAATGCTTATTTCAGGAGATATCCATGAGCCAGGCAGACTTCATCATTATCGGCGGCGGCATTGCCGGCGCGTCCACCGGGTTCTGGTTGTCGCAGCACGGCAAGGTGTTGGTGCTTGAGCGTGAAAACCACCCGGCCTATCACTCCACCGGGCGTTCGGCAGCGCTCTACACCGCCGCGTACGGCACCCCGCAAGTACGCGCGCTGACCTTGGCCAGCCGGGCCTTCTTCGACCAGCCACCCGCAGGCTTCTGCGAACATCCCCTGCTGACGCCCCGGGGCGAAATGACCGTTGATTTCAACGGTGACCCGGCCGAACTAGACAGCCAGTACCTGAGCGCCAAGGCGACCGTAGAGCAGGTGCAGCGCCTGACGGTCGATGAAGCCTGTGCACGCTTGCCGATCCTGCGCCGTGAAAAAGTCCACGGGGCAATCTACGACCCTACCGCCTGTGACATCGACACCGACGCCCTGCATCAAGGCTACCTGCGCGGTATCCGCCGCAACCAGGGCGAAGTGCGCACCGACAGCCATGTGCTGGGCTTGAGCCGCGACGCCGACGGCCTGTGGCAGGTGCGCACCCAGGATGCGACCTTCACCGCGCCGGTCATCATCAACGCCGCCGGTGCCTGGGCCGACCATATCGGCGGGCTGGCGGGCGCAGCGTCCATCGGCTTGCAGCCCAAGCGCCGCTCGGCCTTTGTCTTTGCCGGCCCCGAGGGCATGGACAGCCACGACTGGCCGATGCTGGTAGCCCTCGACGAAGCGTTCTACATGAAACCGGATGCCGGCATGTTCCTCGGCTCACCGGCCAACGCCGACCCGGTAGAACCCCAGGATGTGCAACCCGAAGAGCTGGATATTGCCATGGGCATTTACCAGATCGAGGAAGCCACCACCCTGACCATCCGCCGCCCCACGCGCACCTGGGCCGGGCTGCGCAGTTTTGTGCAGGACGGTGATTTGCTGTCGGGCTTTGACCCGCAAGTACCGGGGCTGTTCTGGGTGGCAGCGCAAGGCGGCTATGGTATCCAGACCTCACCCGCCATGGGCCAGGCAAGCGCCGCTCTGGTGCGCGGCGAACCGCTGCCGGAGGCACTGACCCGGTTCGGCCTGGACGCTGGTATGCTCTCCCCGGTCCGCCTGGAGCCCCATTGATGAACACCGCTGAACAAGACAAGGTCATGCAGAACTTTCGCGCGATCGCCGATGCAATCGCCACGTTGTTCTTTCCCCATGCAGAAGTGGTGCTGCATGACCTGCGCACGCAAACCGTGGATTACATCGCCAATAACCTGTCCAAACGCAGCCTGGGTGACGACTCGTCCCTGGAGGACATGCTCGACGGTGACGTCAGGGAGGTGAATATCGGCCCTTACGAAAAGCTCAACTGGGATGGCCAGAAAATCCGCAGCCTGAGCACCGTGCTGCACGACCACAAAGGGCGCAGGCTGGCTGTGTTGTGCATCAACCTGAATATTTCAATGTTCGAAACAGCCAAGGCGGCGCTGGATTTATTCCTGTCGCCAAGCAAGCTGATCGCACAGCCGGACGCGCTGTTCCGTGATGACTGGCAGGAGCGTATCAACACCTTCCTGCATGCCTGGCTGCGCGAGCGTCAGTTGAGCCTGAACCTGTTGACCCGCGACCACAAACGCGAACTGGTGCTGGCGCTGCATGCCGAAGGCGCATTCAAGGGCAAGAGCGCCTCCAACTATGTGGCCAATGTGCTGGGCATGGGGCGGGCGACGGTCTACAAGCATTTGAAGGAATTGAAGGCCTGATCAGTTGTAGGAGCGAGCTTGCTCGCGAAGAACTTTAACGATAACGCGTGCATTCTGGGTAAACGCGGTGCCTGAGAGTTCTTCGCGAGCAAGCTCGCTCCTACAAGAGTTCGATCCGCTAGAATCAGTCGCCGTAGATATCGGCCTTGAAGTACTGCTGTGAAATCTTCTGGTATTCGCCGCTGGCGCGAATGCCGTCGATGGCCGCATTCAATTCGCTGACCAACTCGCCATTACCCTTGCGTACTGCGATGCCGGCCCCCTCACCCACGTATTTCGGGTCTTCGAGCTCCGGGCCGACAAAGGCATAACCCTGCCCGCGCGGCATCGACAGGAAGTCGCTCAGGGGAATGGTGTCGGCAAAGATCGCATCCAGGCGCCCCGCTGCCAGGTCCATGTAGATTTCTTCGTTATTGCTGTAGCGCTTGACGTTGATGCCCTTGGGCTCGAACACCTCGGTGGCATAGCGGTCGGTGGTGGTGGCGCGCTGTACACCAACGTTCTTGCCCTTGAGGCTGGCGTACTGGTCATCCACCACGGCGCCGTCCTTCATCACCAGGCGCGACGAGGTGAAGTAGTACTTGTGGGTGAAATCCACCGACTTCTTGCGGTCTTCGTTGATGGTCATGGACGACAACGCCATGTCGATCTTCTTGACCTTGAGGGACGGAATCAGCCCGTCGAACTCCCCTTCGATCCACACGCATTTGACCTTCATTTGCGCACACAGGGCGTTGCCAATGTCGTAGTCGAACCCCACGATCTTGCCGTCACCGGTTTTGGAGGCGAACGGTGGGTAAGCGGCCTCAATGCCAATACGCAGGGTTTTCTCGGCGGCCAGCAGGTGGCTGGCGGCAAACAGGCTCAGGGCCAGGGCGGGAAGGAGATGGCGTTTCTTCATGGAGGGGTTCTCGCAAGTTGTTGTTGGTTTGGCAAGAGTGAAGAAAAACGTGGAGCGGCTATTTTGTACTTATAATTCCATACTGGACTTTTATGTGTTCAACCGTCAACAGGCAAAAAAAATGTGGGAGGGCTTGAGCCTTCCCACATCAGATCCTGCAGCACAGCTTGAACGTTACTTGGACACCGGCATCGCAAACTCCGCACCCTGCTCGATGCTCTCCGACCAGCGCTGCATGATCGACTTCTGCTTGGTGTAAAAACGTACACCCTCGGTGCCGTAGGCATGCATGTCGCCGAACAGGCTCTTCTTCCAGCCACCAAACCCGTGCCAGGCCATGGGCACCGGGATCGGCACGTTGATACCGACCATGCCCACTTCGATGCGCCGCGCAAACTCACGAGCAATGTTGCCATCGCGGGTGAAGCAGCTGACGCCGTTGCCGAACTCGTGGTCGTTGACCAGCTTCACTGCCTCGGCAAAATCGTTGACCCGTACACAGGCCAGCACCGGGCCGAAGATTTCTTCGCGGTAGATGCTCATGTCCTGGGTTACGTGGTCGAACAAGGTCGCGCCGAGCCAGAAGCCATTTTCCAGGCCGGGCTCGGTGGGCACGTAGTCACGGCCATCGAGCAGCAACTGCGCGCCGGCTTGCACACCCTGCTCAATGTAGCCACTGATGCGTTCCAGCGCGGCCCGCGACACGATCGGGCCCATCTCGGCTTTGAGATCGCGACCATCGGTGATGCGCAGCAGCTTGGCGCGTTCGGTCAAGGCGGCGATGACTTTGTCACCCACGTCGCCTACCAGCACCGCCACCGAGATCGCCATGCAGCGCTCGCCGGCACTGCCGTAGGCGGCGCCCATCAGCGCGTCCACGGTGCGTTCGATATCGGCGTCGGGCATCACCACCATATGGTTTTTCGCCCCGCCCAGGCCTTGCACGCGCTTGCCGTTGCGGGCGCCGCTCTCGTAGATGTATTGGGCAATCGGCGTGGAGCCGACGAAGCTCACAGCCTTGACGTCCGGGTGTTCGATCAGCGCGTCCACTGACTCTTTATCCCCCTGCACCACGTTGAACACGCCTTTGGGCAGGCCGGCTTCATGCAGCAACTCGGCCATGAACAGCGACGCGCTTGGGTCAGTCGGGCTGGGCTTGAGGATAAAGGTGTTACCCGCCGCAATGGCAATGGGGTACATCCACATCGGTACCATCACCGGGAAGTTGAACGGCGTCACGCCGGCGACCACGCCCAACGGCTGGCGCATCGTCCAGTTGTCCATGCCACGGGAGACCTGGTCGGAGTGTTCGCCCTTGAGCAGGTTGGGAATGCCGCAGGCAAATTCGAGAATGTCGATGCCACGGTCAACTTCGCCCTGGGCATCGGTGAATACCTTGCCGTGCTCGGCGACGATGATGCGCGCCAGGTCGTCCTTGCGTTCGCGCAGCAGGTGCAGGTATTGGAACAACACCCGGGCGCGACGGATCGGCGGGGTGTCGGCCCAGCCGGCAAACGCAGCCTGGGCGGCGGCGACGGCTTCGGCCACGGTATGGCGGCTGGCCAGGGCCACACGCGCGGTGACTTCACCGGTGGCCGGGTTGTAGACGTCCTGATAACGGTCATCGCGGCTGACGCGCTGGTCGTTGATGTAGTGCTCGATGGTTGCAGTCATGGCAGTCGATCCAGGTGGGTAGCGTTGGTCCACACGATAGGCTTTCGCTTTGTTCCGAACCAGAGCAGAATCCAGAACTTATTGTCCTTATATGCGAACAATACCCCCATGGAAAAGGCTGAGATCGAAGGGCTGTGGACCCACATTCACTGGCTGTCAGTGCTGGAGGAACAAGGCACCTACACCGCCGCCGCCGCGCGCCTGGGGGTGAGCAAGTCAGCGGTGAGCCAGCGCATTTCCGACTTGGAAAAGGCCACGGGCACCCGGCTGGTGACGCGCACCACCCGCAGCGTGCGGCTGACCGATGCAGGGCTGTCACTGACTCGCGAAGTACGCAGCGCCTACGCGCAGATCGCCCGCAGTTTTTCCTCGGTGCGCGACTCGGTCGGGGAAATACGCGGGCTGGTGCGCCTGACCGCCCCCGTGGCCTTCGCCCGGCAACAACTGGTGCCGCACCTGTCCGGCTTTTTGCAGCAGTACCCCCAGGTGCGTATTCAACTGGACGTCTCCGATGCCTTGAGCTCACTGGCCGCCGAGGGTTACGACCTGGCGGTGCGCCACGGCTTCCAGGTGCCCGAAACCCACGTGGCGTGGAAACTGTGCGACACCAACTCGGTACTGGTCGCCACCCATGATTACCTGCAACACCAAGGTGAACCCCGCGAGCCGGGCGACCTGTCGGCCCACAACTGCCTGTTTTACCCACGCGGCACCGACCAGCCCGCCTGGACCTTCGAACGCGGCAGCCAACCCCTCGAGCGCCTCACCGTGCCCATCGCCGGCAGCTTCGCCACCAATAACAGCGAAGCCTTGCGCGACGCCGCACTCAACCACCTGGGCATCGCCCTCCTCCCGGACTTCAGCGCCCAGGCGGCGCTGGACGCGGGCAAAGTGGTGCAGGTATTGAAGGACTGGACACTCAAAGGCGCGTTTGCCGATGAGATTTACCTCATTCGGCCCTACTCGCCCCATGTGCCCAAATCGGTGACCGTATTGGTAGGGTATTTGAAGGAAAAGCTGTCAGGCGGGTTTCAATTTGGTGGCTGCTGATGAAGGCTCTTGTAGGAGCGAGCTTGCTCGCGAAAAAACCGAGAACCCCGCGTTAAACCTGATAGCGCGCGTTATCGTTGGCGATCTTCGCGAGCAAGCTCGCTCCTACAGAGGACAGTGACCCAATCCTGTTGAATTCTTGCCTGATCCTCTGAACTTGAGGGCAATCGGATAGATAGCCCTTGCGCGTTGGTCTAGAGTTCGACGATGGGCGACTTCCAGTCGCACCGCTCCTATAAGAACTCAGCACCACCAACCGATGATCAGCAGGTGAGCCCGCATGGAATTACGTATCAACCAAAAGGCCTATCAGGTCGATGCCGAAGCCGACACCCCGTTATTGTGGGTGATCCGTGACAACCTGGGCATGACCGGCACCAAATACGGCTGCGGCCTGGCCCAGTGCGGCGCCTGTTCGGTGCTGGTGGACGGCAACGTGGTGCGCGCCTGCGTGACGCCCGTGGCCGGCGTGGTCGGTCGCGAGATCACCACCATCGAGGCCGTGGAGGCCGATGACGTGGGCAAGCGTGTGGTGGCGGCCTGGGTCGAACATCAAGTCGCGCAATGCGGTTACTGCCAGTCCGGGCAGGTGATGGCGGCCACCGCGCTGCTCAAACATACCCCCGCGCCGACCAAGGCGCAGATCGACGCGGCGATGGTCAACCTCTGCCGTTGCGGCACCTACAACGCGATCCATGCCGCCATGGATGCCTTGGCCGCCGGGAAGGAGACCGCCTGATGAACACCACCGAGATCATTCCCGGCGTTACCCTGGGCGAACCGATCAACCTGTCCCGTCGCCGCTTCCTGGCCAGCACCGCGGTGGGCGCGCTGGTGATCGGCTTCGGCTTGCCGCTGGGCACCTCCCGCGTGCAAGCCGCGACCGGCGCGGCCGCTGAGCGTGGAACCCAGGTACCCGCCTTTTTGGAGATTCGCCCAGACGGCAGCGTGCGCCTGCTAAGCCCCTTCATGGAAGGCGGCCAAGGTACCCACACCGCCATGGCGCAGATCGTCGGTGAAGAATTGGATGCCGACCCGGCCACGTTCATCGTCGAAGCGGCCCCGCCCGGCGAAGCCTACGTGGTGATGGAAAATGGCATGCGCATCACCGGCGGCAGCATGTCGGTGCGCATGAGCTACCCGACCATGCGGCGCCTCGGCGCCCTCGCCCGCGCGATGCTGATGCAGGCCGGCGCCGCGCAACTGCGCGTACCGCTCAGCGAGCTGACCACACAGCCCGGTCGCGTGGTGCACGCCGCTTCCGGTCGCTCCCTGGGCTACGGCGAATTGGCAGGTGCCGCCCTGGATATGCCGGTGCCCGACCCGGCCAGCATCACCCTGCGCGACCCGAGCCAGTTCCGCTGGATCGGCAAGCCGGTCAAGCGCCTGGATGCCTATGACAAATCCACCGGCAAGGCGCAGTACACCATCGACCTGAAAATCGACGGCATGCTCCATGCCGCCGTCCAGCATGCGCCACGCCTGGGCATGACCGTGGGCAGCCTGCGCAACCAGGCGCAGGTGCAAGCCATGAAAGGCGTGCATTCGGTTCACACCCTGCCCGGCGCCGTAGCTGTGGTAGCTGAACGTTGGTGGCATGCCAAGCGGGCCGTCGAAGCCATCCAGGTGGAGTGGCTTGAAGCCGCCGCCGACTCCACCGTGCGGGCCATGCCAGCGGATTTCTCCAGCGACAAGTACCGCGACTTCCTCGCCGCCCAGCAGGGCCCGGCCCGCGATGACGAAAACGAAGGCGATGTGGCCGGTGCACTGGCCAGCGCCAAGACCCGCGTCGAAGCCACCTACCACAACCAGTACCTCAACCATGCCCAGTTGGAACCGCCTTCAGCCCTGGCACGCTTTAACCCCGACGGCACGCTGGAGGTGTGGCTGCCTAACCAGGCGCCGGATATGTTCCGTGCCGACATTGCCAAGCGCACCGGTCTGAGCATTGAGCAAGTCACCCTGCACTCGCCGCTGCTGGGCGGTTTTTTCGGCCGGCATTTCCTGTATGACTCGGCAAATCCTTACCCGCAGGCCATTGCGCTGGCCAAGGCGGTGGGCCGGCCGATCAAACTGATCTGGAGCCGTGAAGAAGAGTTCGTGCGCGATGTATTGCGCCCGGTCGCCGTGGTCAAGTTCCGCGCCGCGCTGGATGACAAAGGCCTGCCCGTCGCCATCGAAGCGGTGAGCGCCACCGAAGGCCCCACCGAAGCCATCGCCGGCAAACAGGGCGACGCCATCGACCCTACTGCCCTGGAAGGGTTGTCGGGCAAGAGCTACGCAATACCCAACAAACGCATCGCACAGATTTACGTCAAAGGCCCGGCCATGCTCGGTTATTGGCGCTCGGTGGGTAACTCGCTCAATGACTTTTTCTACGAAGCCTTCCTGGACGAACTGGCCGACAAAGGCGGCCATGATCCCTATGAACTGCGCCTGCACCTGCTGCGCGACAACCCGCGCCTGACCACCCTGCTGCAAGCGGCCGCCGAGCTGTCTGGCGGTTGGAAGCGTGGGCCCTACACCGCCGAAGACGGCACCCGCCGTGCACGCGGCGTAGCCATGGCCTCGCCGTTTGGCTCCCATGCAGCGGTGGTGGCCGAGGTGTCGATCGAGAACGGCCAGGTCAAGGTTCATCACATCTGGGAAGCGATTGACCCGGGCAGCATCGTCAACCCGGCGATTGTGCAAGCGCAGGTCAACGGTGCCGTGGCGTTGGGCCTGTCGCAAACCTTGTTGGAGGAAGCGGTATACGTGGATGGCAAGCCAAGGGCGCGCAACTACGACCTTTATCCGGTGCTGCCGCCTTCGCGTATGGCGCAGGTACACGTGAAGATCGTCGAAAGCGGAGAAAAAATGGGCGGTATCGGCGAACCGCCGTTGCCGGCTGTGGCCCCGGCCGTGGCGAATGCCGTGGCGCAGCTGACCGGCCAACGCATCCGCAGTCTGCCTTTGAGCCGTTACACCTTCAGCTAACCGACAGGGAATGCCCATGAATAACCGCCGATTCGCAAGAACCGCAGGGTGGCTGGTGCTGCCCTGCGTGGTCGCCGCCGGCCTGCTGGCCTGGTACGTCACTCGCGAGCCTGCCTCGCCTTTTGAGCAGCAACAGGCCACGAGTTTCGACCCCGCCTTGGTCAGTCGCGGCGAATACGTCGCGCGAGTGAGTGACTGCGTGGCCTGCCATAGCCTGGCCGGCAAGCAGCCATTCGCTGGTGGCCTGGAAATGGCCACACCGCTGGGGGCGATCCACGCCACCAACATCACCCCCGACCGCGAGCATGGCATCGGCACCTATAGCCTGGCCGACTTCGACCGCGCCGTACGCCACGGCGTAGCACCGGGTGGGCGACGACTCTACCCGGCCATGCCCTACCCGTCTTATGTGAAGCTCAGCGACGACGACATCCAGGCGCTGTACGCGTTTTTCATGAAAGGCGTGCAACCGGCCAACCAGCCTAATATCCCCAGCGACATTCCCTGGCCGCTCAACCTGCGTTGGCCCATCGCCCTGTGGAACGGTGTGTTTGCACCGACCGCGACCTATGCCGCCAAGCCCGGCAAGGACGCACTGTGGAACCGGGGCGCCTATATCGTCCAAGGCCCCGGCCACTGCGGCAGTTGCCACACGCCACGAGGGCTGGCGTTCAACGAAAAGGCCCTGGACGAATCCGGCGCGCCGTTCCTGGCCGGTGCCCTGCTCGACGGCTGGTACGCCCCCAGCCTGCGCCAGGACCACAACACCGGCCTGGGGCGCTGGAGTGAGGAACAGATCGTGCAGTTCCTCAAGACCGGTCGCAACCAGCATGCCGTGGTCTATGGCTCGATGACCGAAGCCTTCAACAACTCCACGCAGTTCATGCAGGACGATGACCTGGCCGCGATCGCTCGCTACCTCAAGTCACTGCCCGGCGACCCCCAGCGTGACGGCAGCCCCTGGCAATATCAGCCGGTAACGGCGCGCTCGGATGTCCCCGGTGCTCACACGTACGCCACCCGCTGCGCCTCCTGCCATGGGCTCGACGGCAAAGGCCAGCCCGACTGGATGCCGCCTCTGGCCGGCGCTACCTCGGCCCTGGCCAAGGAAGATGCGTCCGCGATCAACATCACGCTCAATGGCTCACAGCGCGTGATCACCGCCGGCCTGCCGGATGCCTACCGCATGCCAGCGTTCCGGGAGCAATTGTCCGACTCGGAAATCGCCGACGTGCTGAGCTACGTGCGCGGTACCTGGGGCAACCACGGCGGTGCGGTCGATGCGAAGGCCGTGGGCAAGTTGCGTGGGCATACCGACCCGGCGAGCAGTAGCCCGATCATCCTGCATATGCGCTGATCGGTCGCGATCAACTGTGGGAGCTGGCCATGCATTGCCCACAAAATCAGCGCCTGGCACAGGTCCGCTGTGGGAGCGGGCTTGCCCGCGAAGGCGGACGGTCAGTCACTGCATCGTTAACTGAACCACCGCTATCGCAGGCAAGCCAGCTCCCACATTCGGCAATGAGCATCAATGATATAAGCGGCGGCTGGCAGGCCGCTCTATTTGCTCTCGTCCGCCTTGCCTTCCTGCATCTGCACCGACGACTGGGTGCCACTGTTGTTGTCTTTAGTGGCGTTGTCGGCGTTGTCAAAACAGCCGTGCAGCATGAATGCGCTGCACAGGCCCAGGCACATATAAAGCTTCTTCATGAAGGTTCACCTGCTGGCGAGTGAGTGATATCCGCGTGACGACAGCAACATTCGTCCGCCCATGATCTATCTGTCTGGTACAGAGGCGCGTGCGTTCAAAAAACAGACCCTTGGCTGACGAATGGGGGCCGCGTATCAATCAAACGGGATCACCGAGATCTTGCCGTTGCGCTCAAGAATCGCGAAGCGGATCTGCTTGAGCTCGACAAGCCCTTGGGTGGACCGGGCCGCCTCAAGAATGTCACCCTCGTCCAGCCGCGCATGCTTGAGGCGTTTGTGCAGCACCTGGCCCTGCTCGACCAGCACCGTCGGCCCGCCATCGAGCACCCGCGCGAACCAGGCTGAACGCTGCTTGGCCAGCGAGAAGCCAATGTCGATGGCAATCAGGGTGGCGATGACCAGCACGGCGTTGGTCATCGAGAAATCTTCGCCCAGCAACGCCTGCTGGGTGGCTTCGCCGATGACCATCAACAAAACCAGGTCAAAGGTGGTGAGCTCGGCCAGCGTGCGCCTGCCGGCAACTTTGAACAGCACCAGCAGCACCAGGTAAATCGCCACAGCCCGCAGTACAGAGTCCATGGTTGCCCCTCGGAACATTGAATGGGAAACGACCGATTCATACGGATTAGGTGACCACCGCGCCGCGGTGGTTCATTCTTTCGACGCTCCCCGGGCACCATCTAAAAAGATGATGGTTTCAGCGCAACTGAATCGTTGAAATGATCGAAATTTCGACAGCAACCCAGTTGATACCGGGGCGTTGGCAGCGGGTCACAGCTCTATATCGATCACGCTGAAGAAGGAACCCCTGTCATGAACGACTCACAACGCGCCTGGGAACTGGCCATGGTGCTGATTGCCAACGGCCGGATCCCCTTCGACCCCGCCAACCCGAGCGGTTCGGTGAAAATCCTGAACAAGCATTTGCAAGCGCTGGAAGCAGCGCTGCATGAACAGGCAAGCACCGGCACGCCGCTCACAGAGATCAGCACCCGTGAGCGCCTGGGCAAGAACAACAGCCGCAGGCCCTCGTTGGTGTGTGCCGACTAGGCGTCAGGCTTTGGTTCGGCTACAGCCGATCCGACTCGGCAACTGACCCTGCCTGGCCTTCAGCGTGGCTTGCATCGCTTGCGGCAAGGTGCTCCAGAACGTCAGCCCCGAGCGCTCTTCGATGTGATCCACGGTGACCTGGTAATCGCAGAAGTCTGCGCCTTTGGGGGTTTCCTGGTTCATCACGAATGAGGCGTACAGGCCCGTTTCCGGCGAACTGCCGACCACGATGATTTTCCAATAGCCACTGGGGATGGTGTGCACTTTGTTCGTACCCGGCAACGAGCCGACAAAATGCTCATACAGCGGCCCGGTGGCCACATAGACCTGATCGACGCCTGGCTCCTTGCTGAGAGTGCGCTCCTGGTCTTCCAGGCGCGCCCACGGCCCCTGGTTGAGTTCGGCTTTTTGCGGCGTGATGTTCGACAGGTAGTTGAGGGTTTGCCAATCGGCCACCCCCGCCATTGACGCGAGGTTGGCCTGATGCCCACGGTCGATTTTGAGCGCGACGTTGGCGCCGTTGTAATCCACCGGGTCCAGGGTTTCCCCGGCTGGAATATCCGGATCGGTGCGCCAGTCACGGGAACGCCCGCTGGCCGCGGTGGCCTTGGTGATCTTGTACGACACCCAATTGGCAAACTTGGTCGAACCGTTGTTGTTCAACGTGTAGGCCTGGCGGTTCAACGTCACTGGGCTGCCGCCGGTGGGGCAACCAACCGCGCAGTTATCGAACTGCAAGGGTGGCGCAGGGAGGACGGCGGACTGGCGTGTGGGCGTGGTACAGGCGGCCATCAACGGGATCAACGAAAACGCCAGGTACTTGAGCGATGTGCTTCCTTGCATGGTGTTACTCCTTGGGATGAATCTGTTAAAAGACTGAATGGCCTCGGCCGATGCGCTTCCTGCGCAAGTCGAGATAACCATTGGAACACATAAACATTTCTAAACAACGACCGCAACCAGGCCAACAAACGTAACCCCTTCGCCCCCTGTAACTGTGCTATAGCGGGCGATAGCATCGCCTCATCAATGCACAAGGGACTGTCATCAAGCACGTGGGGTCAAATGTTCAAACAGAGGATGCTCCACGACCATGGCTGAATACCTTCTTCCTCCCGCTGCCCCACACTGGCTGATCCGCCAAGCCATCCCCGACGATGTGCATGCCTTGGTCGCACTGGATGCCTACGCAACCGAGCATGCCAGCCGTCGTGTGTTTATCTATGATGCCGTGGTTCGCCAGCAATGCCTGGTAGCCGCCAACGCTAACGTGTGCGCCGGCTACCTGGTGCTCACCCACGATTTTTTCAACCATGGGTTTATAGCGCTGGTGGTGGTTTCACCGCTGTACCAACGCCAAGGCGTCGCCCTTCGTCTGCTGGCAGCGGCCGAAGCGGCCTGCAAGACGCCCAAGCTGTTCGCGTCGACCAATGCCTCCAACGGCGCGTCCCAGGCCCTGCTGACGAAAGCCGGCTTTATTCCCAGCGGGCAGATCGAGAATCTGGACGATAACGACCCTGAACGTGTGTACGTCAGGTTCATTCGCTGACGATACCTTTTGTAGGAGCGAGCTTGCTCGCGAAACACTCACAGGCGCCGCGCTTATTCAGGGAGCACGCGTTATCGTTGAGGTTTTTCGCGAGCAAGCTCGCTCCTATAGAAAGAAGAAGGCAGAAAGCCCTCTGCGCGGCCAGGAACCTTTTCTCGAATGCACAATCTGTGGTTCACCCTTTTGAACCGATTGAGACCCTGCGCATGCTTGTGAAAAAAGCCGTCCTCTGCCTGGCACTGCTAAGTGCTGGCTTCATCGCAGGCTATGCGGCCAAACCCACCCCGCAGCTGCAAGTCACCGCTGGCCAACTGATGGAGTGCGGCGAACTCATGATCCCGACGCTTGGGATGTGAGCCGCGCATACCCAGGTAAAAGCCGTTTCAGCCGCCCGAAGTCACGTCCGCAGGGTGCACGTTGAACCCATTGCGCCCCGCCGCCTTCGCACCGTAAAGCGCTGCATCGGCCGCCTCGACCAAACCCAACACCGGCTCCAGCCGTGAGCCCAGGCCCGTCGCAACGCCGATACTCACACTCACGCGCCCGAAGGGGCTGCCTGGGTGTGTGATGTTCTCTTGCTGTAGGCGCGAAAGAATGCGTTGCGCGACCACCGCAGCGCCTGCACTGTCAGTCGCGGGCATGATGACCGCCATTTCTTCTCCGCCATAGCGCGCCACCAGGTCCGAGGGCCGCCGCACGCACGTTTCCAATAACGTGCTGACCGCCTGCAAGCAAGCATCTCCCGCGACGTGACCAAAGGCATCGTTGAAGCGTTTGAAGTGGTCGATGTCGATCATCAGCAATGCCAGTGACGTACCCTCGCGCTGCGCCCGGCGCGCTTCCACCGCCAGCGTTTCGTCAAAACAGCGGCGGTTGGCGAGGCCGGTCAGCGCATCCTTTTTCGCTAATAGCGCCAATTGCCGATTGGAGTCGAGCAACTGTTGCTGGGCGACACGCAACGCCTCTTCCGCCGCCGTACGCCTGCGGATATCCAGGATCAGAAACCAGCCGATCAGCCCCGTCAGCCCCAACAGCCCCGCTACCACGACCGCTGACAGTGCCGCCTCGATGCGCCACGCCGCGAGGGCTTCGTGCTTGCCCAACGCGACCGTGGTGATCAGCGGCAGGGTTTCGCTTTTGCGAAAGGCATAGAGTCGCTCTACCCCGTCCAGGCTGGAGGTATAGGCCGCAGTGCCCACAGGCTGGTCGACGAGGTACTTGGAATAAATAGGCGAGGTGGAGAAGTTGCGGCCCATGTCCTGCTCGCGGAACGGGTAACGCACCAGTAACGTGCCGTCGGCGTAGGACAGGCCGATGGCGCCCTCCTGGCCCACATCGAGTTTGCCGAATACCCGCAGAAAGTTTTCCACCCCCAGGGTCACGGCGACCACGCCAGCGAAGTTGCCGGCCGCGTCGTTGAAACGGCGGCTGATGGTCACCACCCATTCATGGTTGGCGCGGCTTTGAATCGGCGGGCCAATAAAAGGTTCAGCGCTCGGATCGTCGCGATGGTGGATGAAATAGACCCGATCACTGCTATTGGCGCCCTCCGGAATCGCACGATTGGAAGACAGCAGCCACCGGCCCTGATGATCATAAATGGTGATGCCGCTCAACTGCGGCATCAGCGGCTGCTGTAGGTTGATCAGCGTGCTGATTCGCTGGATTTGCACCGGGCCACTGCCTTCGGTTTCCAGGCGCTCAACCAGCCCCAGCAACAGCAACGAGCTTTGCCGCACGATGCCTTCGGTATAGGTGTTAAGGGCCTGGGTCAGGTTCAAGCCATGCACATCCACTTCCGCCAGCGCACGGTCGCGGGAAGACAGGACTTTCCAAATCGTCAGCGAAGTCAGGGAACAGCCGATCACCAACAGCAACAGCATCACAAGACGGGTATCACGCTTCACGTCAGCACCTTAAGGAAGTCCGGTTTCCGTTCCAGCCATCATTCGAACGTCGGTACTCACAGGGCAACCGGTTCCAGAGTGCCAGCATACAAGCAGTCTGTGCGGGCTGCAGCAACAGAGTGTGCGGCTGAGCGCCGGCCAGCGGAGCCAGCGCCTTTAATGACCACTATCAAACAGGGTATTGAAAGCTAAACCAACCGTTAAGGTCGCCATTAATTCAATATCAATCGACGCAGAAAAACTTAGACGAAGCGGCACTTTCTGAGCCTACTTGTACAAGTTTCATCTGCCACTCTACCGTTCATCGCCCTTTTTAAAAAATTTCAAAACATCTGCGCACTTGCCCTTATCAGAAAAGATGTCCGTTGCATAAACGGGCAACTAGCGAAACGACATTTCAAAACTGGGAGTATTGTTATGACGACGAGCAATAAAAACCCTGGAAACTTTGCCAATGATCGCGAAAAAGCATCACAGGCGGGAAGGAAAGGTGGACAGGCCTCTGGCGGCAACTTCGCCAACGACCGCGAGAAAGCCTCGGAAGCCGGGCGTAAAGGCGGCCAGAACAGTCATGGTGGTGGACGTAAGTCCTGACCACACGGGCAGTACCGCTGTTCCGTTCGTTAACAAAGGGCATTCATCATGCGTGCGTCCATTGATAATCAGCGCGGCGAGCCAGCTCGCAGGCCGATTGTAGAAGTGCAAACTAAAGCAAGGACTGGCCTGCGTTCTAATACGTCTGCGTGTTACGAACATCAGCAACTTGCTGAACAAGCCGAAGCCACGATAAGTGCATCTAAAACGCCACCCTTGTGTGAAAGGCACTTATAACTGTGCAGCTTGACGCACGCGACTAAGTGCACGTTTCCAGCACAATCGAAGTGAACGTTACATTACCGACATAACGACGAGGTAACTGAACATGACTACTCAAGACAAGCAAGGCCAGATGAGCGTCAGCGAAGCCGGTAAAAAAGGCGGCGAAGCCACTTCTGCGTCCCATGACAAAGAGTTCTACCAGGAGATCGGCAGCAAAGGTGGCCAAAACAGTGGCGGGAACTTCAAGAATGATCCCGAGCGCGCCGCTGAAGCCGGCAGCAAAGGCGGCCAGAACAGCGGGGGCAATTTCAAGAATGACCCCGAACGCGCCGCCGAGGCGGGCAGCAAAGGCGGCCAGAACAGTGGCGGCAATTTTGCCAATGACCGTGAAAAAGCTTCCGAAGCCGGGCGTAAAGGTGGCGAACACAGCCACGGCGGCGGACGCAAAAGCTGATGTGCTTGATGCAGGGGAGCCATGCTCCCCTGCTTTCATTGATGAGGGACACCATGCCTTTACACATTATCAACTTCACCGCACCGGTCACCGCTTCTACGTGCAGCCAACTGATTGAAAAAGCCTCGTTGGCCGTACAACAAGATGCCCAGGGCCTGGTACTGAATATCGCCACCATGGGTGGTGAATGCAGCTACGGCTTTACGATGTACAACTTTTTATTGTCCCTGCCGATTCCGGTGCATACCCATAACCTCGGCACCGTGGAATCCATGGGCAATATCATCTTCCTGGCCGGTGAGCGCAGAACCGCCTGCAAGCACAGTAAATTCCTGTTCCACCCCTTCCACTGGCATGTGCAAGGCGCGGTTGACCACTCGCGCATGTCCGAATATGCGATGAGCCTCGATTACGACTTGCAGTTGTACGCACGCATCGTAGCCGAGCGCACCGCCGATGCTGTCGAAAAACTGGAGACCGAAAAGTACCTGATCGCCGCGCCACGCATTCTCGACCCGCAACAAGCGCTGACCGCCGGCTTGATCCATGGGATCGAACTTCCCGTGGTCAAGGCGGACTTCGTGAGCAGCTTCATTCACTCCTAGCACCTTTTATTCAATAGGGGAGCCTCACAATGGACGAAGAAACGATCCGACTCACCGCGTACCGCATTTGGGAACAGCAAGGGAAGCCTGATGGTCAGGATTTCGTGCACTGGTTACAAGCCAGGGAGGAGCTGACAACCCCGCCGAATGACGGCCTGGCAGGCTCGATAGCAAGTAGCGTCACTCCGCCCAACCCGGACCGATCAAAGCGCCAGGCGACCGCCGCCGGGCAAAAAACCCGCAGCAGAAAACCCAACTGCTGAACCCACAGAGCAGAGAGTGAGGACGCGCCTGTCGATAAACCTGCCAGGGTTCTAAAACATCGACAGCCGTCCAAGCGCCATCCCCTCCCCGCCGCCTCTCGATACTGGCATTAAAACATCAACTAATCGCTTGTTTGAATTCTTCCTCTTTAGCAGTTGAAAACGCCCACTTCTTAATCGAGAGTGGCCGTTCATTCAGGGAGGAATCGATGTGCCCCATCTACAAGCGAACCGAAGTTGCCTGCAATGTAAACAACCCTACGAATCGACGCTGGATGACCCCGACTTTCTAGTGTCGTCGGCCTCTGACATGCTCTGCCCGGCGTGCCAGCAACACTATGCAGCCGACCTGATGAAAGAGGCACTTCAACGCAGCGTGCAAAAGTTGTGCATGTTGCAGGAGCGACGCAAAAAACAGTAAACACTCGCCTCGCCCCTACCGCCACCCGTATGAACACCGTCCATTAAAAATACATTTATTCGGGTGGCGGCGGCACATAGGGCTTTGCAATAAACGGGATACTCCCAGACGGGCGCCATCTTACATTCTCAAGACCGTAGCGCTCGGCCAGCGGTTTACTGATGCGTTTGATCTTTTCATTACGCGACCTGGGAATAATGCCAATTCCTGCATCGCAACAGGCCCAATGCCACGCCTCTGCGTTATTCATCACCTCCGCTCTTATAATGAAAGACTTAGGCTCGTGGTGGTATTCGTACTCGATGACATATAAAGAATTTTTCATAACCTCTCCTTCTGATTTTTTGTTATTTGCTCAGAACGAAGGTTCAGAAATTTTAATCTTTTAATGACGACGATCACGCACTTTCTGCCGCACTACCGTTCGTCGGCCTCGCATTAAAAAAATAAAACGGTTCATGCTTCTTCTGTTTCTTAATACTGAGTCTGTTCACTCCAGGCTCTTGGTAAAAACTCCTGTTTTGCCCGCATTCCGTGCGGGCTTTTTTATTCTGCCGCGACGCTTCATCCTGTGGCGAGGGAGCTTGCTCCCGTGACGGCCTGGCAGCCGACGCTTGTCTAACTGACGCACCGAGGTCCAAGCTTGCCTGTCGGACCAAAATCCTCGTCGGCTGTCAGGCCGTCATCGCAGGCAAGCCAGCTCCCACATTCAAGATCGCGCAGCCACTCAATCGTCGTCGTGCACGTGAGCGTCAGCACAGGGCAGTCGGCCGGACTCACCTCCGGCAATACGTTCCGCCTGATCAATACCGCGTTTGAGCGCGTCATTCACCGTCCATTCGGCACCCGGCAACTGCTTGATGCGTTCAACCACACATTGTCCCGTCGCGGTATAAACACAGAGCAGCACTTCAATATCAGCATCGTCCCGCTCTCGGGCCCTGACTTCGATATGGCAGCCGTTTTCGACTTCCCGGGTGAAGCATTTTTCTTCCAGTGCTTTTGAGACCCAGGCTTTATAGGTGTTGCCACGTATAAACATAGCGCTTCTCCAAAACCGTTAGTGGGGTTGGCCATCAACTAACGACTGAAATCCCTAACCAGAATTCAGACTTTCTGCAAGGCCACCTCCATCATGCACCGATAAAAACCCTTTACCGTTTCGCCTGTTAAACCGTTCGTCAGGCGAGGAAACAAATTGTTAAACCAACCCATCGGGCTCTATTCAAAATGTTCGGGAGCGCGGCGAAATGCGCCCTGCAGAGCGGCAGAAAAAGCCAATAGAACCGGACAGTAGACGCATTTTATCTACTGACGCGAGCTTATTGCCGAATGTTTATCACCTGATGGTTCCTGATGTTAACAAGCGCTTCGCTTAGTTAACGCGCGAGCACAGATTCGGCACAGCAAAACGCAAGTTTCCAATACAGGAGCAAGACATGAAACGAGCGATGGGTTATTGCCTGGTCACTATCACCAGCCTCTTCTTACTCACCAGTTGCAACCTGGTGGTATTCAACCCCAAGGGGCAAGTAGCAACCGATGAGCGCGACCTGATTATTCTCGCTACGGGCCTGATGCTGCTGGTGGTCGTTCCGGTGATTGTGATGATGTTTGTCTTCGCCTACCGCTACCGCGCCACCAATAAAAAAGCGCGTTACTCCCCCCGCTGGGCCAGTTCACACAAAATCGAAGCGGTGGTATGGGGCGTTCCCCTGCTGATCATAATCGTCCTGGGGTGGGTGACCTGGGAGACCACCCACGCACTCGACCCCTATCGCCCGCTGGAATCAGGCACCCCGCCGATCAATGTGCAGGTGGTCGCCACCGACTGGAAGTGGCTGTTTATCTACCCTGACCTGGGCATCGCCAGCGTCAACGAACTGGCCCTGCCGGTGCACACGCCGGTGAGTTTCACCGTCACCTCCGACGCGGCCATGACCTCGTTCTTTATTCCCGCACTCGGCGGGCAGATCTACGCCATGGCCGGCATGCAGACCAAGTTGCACCTGATCGCCAACGAAACCGGTGAGTTCAGAGGGATTGCCGCCAACTACAACGGCCCCGGTTTTTCCGACATGCATTTCACCACGCTGTCCCTGAGCACTGCCGACTTTCAAACCTGGGTGACAAAGGTCAAGGGTGCGGCCACCTCTCTGGACCACAGCTCTTACACGCAATTGGCCAAGCCCACCCTCAAGCACCCGGTGACCTATTACTCGCCGGTACAGGAGCGCTTGTTCCTGGACATCGTCGATAAATACGAGGGCATGAACAAGGCCAATAAACCCCGGCGCTCGCCATTGAGCGACGCTGCACAACGCACCGATCAACACCCAAGTCTGCTGGCTGAGGAGCGGTAACCATGTTCGGAAAACTGTCGTGGGACGCGATCCCAACCACTGAACCCATTGTGATGTACACCCTGGCCATCGTGGGCCTGATCGGGGTGGCGCTGGTGGGCTCGATCACCTGGAAACGCAAGTGGGGCTATTTGTGGCGCGAATGGTTCACCTCGGTGGACCACAAGAAGATCGGTTGCATGTACATCATCGTCGCCCTGGTGATGCTGCTGCGCGGGTTTTCTGATGCGATCATGATGCGCACCCAGCAAGCCATGGCCGCCAGCGGCGGGCCGGGTTACCTGCCGCCGGAACATTACGACCAGATCTTCACCGCCCACGGTGTGATCATGATCTTCTTCATGGCCATGCCCTTTGTGGTCGGCTTGATGAACATCGTCGTGCCGTTGCAGATCGGCGCTCGTGATGTGGCCTATCCGTTTCTCAATGCCCTGAGTTTCTGGCTGTTCGTGGTGGGTGCGGCGCTGGTGAATATTTCGCTGGGGGTCGGTGAATTCGCGCGCACCGGCTGGGTCGCGTATCCGCCGTTATCCGAGCTGGGCTACAGCCCCGGCGTCGGGGTGGATTACTACATCTGGTCATTGCAGATATCCGGCATCGGCACGCTGCTCACGGGGGTGAACTTCTTCGTCACCATCCTGAAGATGCGCACCGAAGGCATGACGCTGTTCAAGATGCCGGTGTTCACCTGGAATGCGCTGTGCACCTCGGTGCTGATTCTGGCGGCATTCCCGATCCTCACCGCCACCCTACTGATGCTGACCCTGGACCGCTATCTGGGCATGCATTTTTTCACCAACGAGGCGGGCGGCAACCCGATGATGTACGTGAACCTCATCTGGGCCTGGGGGCATCCGGAGGTGTACATCCTGATCCTGCCCGCGTTCGGGGTGTTTTCCGAGATTGCCGCCACCTTCAGCAGCAAGCGGCTGTTCGGCTACGTGTCGCTGGTATGGGCGACCATCGCGATCACCGTGTTGTCGTTCATCGTGTGGCTGCATCACTTTTTCACTATGGGCGCGGGGGGCAACGTCAACGCGTTCTTCGGCATCATGACAATGATCATCGCGGTGCCGACCGGGGTGAAAATCTTCACTTGGCTGTTCACCATGTACCGCGGCCGTGTGCGCTTCGAAACGCCCATGCTGTGGACCCTGGGCTTTATCGTGACCTTCAGCATCGGCGGCATGACCGGGGTGCTGCTGGCGGTGCCCGGGGCCGATTTCCTGCTGCACAACAGCCTGTTCCTGATCGCGCACTTTCACAACGTGATCATCGGTGGTGCGGTGTTCGGCTATATGGCCGGCCTGACGTATTGGTTCCCCAAGGCGTTCGGTTTCCGCTTGAACGACAAGCTGGGCCGCATCGCCTTCTGGTGCTGGCTGGTGGGCTTTTATTTCGCGTTCATGCCCTCCTACGTGCTGGGTTTCATGGGCATGACGCGCCGTCTCAATCATTTCGACAACCCCGAGTGGCGGCCCTGGCTGCTGCTGGAGCTGGTGGGGGTGGCAATCATCCTCTGCGGCGTGGCGGCGCAAGCCTTGCAATTGTTTGTCAGCATCCGCAACCGTCATCAATACCGCGACCGCACCGGCGATCCGTGGGACGGGCGCACCCTGGAATGGGCCACCGCGTCTCCCCCGCCGCTGTACAACTTCGCCGAGCAGCCCAAGGTCAATGACCTGGACGCGTACTGGGGCATGAAGGAGCGCGGCGTCAGCACCCTGAGCCACACCGACTATCGGAGCATCCATATGCCGCGCAATACCGCGTCGGGCCTGGTCATCAGCCTGTTTGCGCTGGTCTGCAGCTTTGCGTTGGTGTGGCACATTTGGTGGTTGGCGGCGTTCGGCCTGGTGGCCTCGGTGGTCGCGTTCGTGGTGCGCAGCTACGACGAAGACACCGATTACTTCGTGCCCGCCCAGGAAGTCGCGCGCATCGAAACGGCCCGTCTCAAAGACCTGGCGGAGGCTTGACCCATGTCCAATATCGTTATGGAAAAAGACATTGCCCATACCCACGAACAAGGGCATGAAGACGCCGGTTCCCTGAGCCTGTTCGGGTTCTGGATCTACCTGATGACCGACTGCATCCTGTTCGCGACCTTGTTCGCCGGCTACGCCGTATTGCGCGACAGCGTGGCGGGCGGGCCGTCGAGCATGGATATTTTCGAACTGCCCTATGTGCTGGCCGAAACCATGCTGCTGCTGTTGAGCAGTATCACCTACGGCTACGCCATGCTCGCCATGAACCACGGCAAGCAACGCGATGTGCTGCGCTGGCTGGGGCTCACGTTCGTGTTGGGCGCGGGCTTCATCGCCATGGAGATCAACGAATTCCACCACTTGATCGCAGAAGGCTACGGGCCGGACCGCAGCGGCTTCCTGACGGCCTTCTTCACCCTCGTCGGCACCCACGGCGCGCACGTGTTAACCGGGTTGATCTGGATGGCGGTGCTGATGGTCCAGGTCAAGCAACGCGGCCTGACCAGCACCAACGCCACCCGGCTCAGTTGCCTGAGCCTGTTCTGGCACTTTTTGGACGTGGTGTGGATCTGCGTCTTTACCGTGGTCTATCTGTTGGGGGTGGTGTGACATGTACAAGCAAAGCGCGCTTCACAGCAGCGCCGGTACCAGCCATGGCAGCAGTCGCTCCTATCTGGTCGGGTTCCTGGTGTCAGTACTGCTCACCCTGATTCCGTTCGCCCTGGTGATGTTCCCGTCACTGCCGCGCACCGTCACCGCCTGGTTGGTAGTGGCGTTGGGCGCGATACAAATCGTGGTCCACCTCAAGTTCTTCCTGCACCTGGACACGGCCGAAGAACAACGCTGGAACCTGATTGCGCTGATTTTCTCGGCGATCATCATTCTTCTGTTGGTGGGGCTTTCGCTATGGATCATGGACAGTATTCATCACAACATGCTGGCGCACTGAAACACTGGCGGGGGCTGTTCAATACCGCTATCGAGCTCACCAAGCCGGGCATTATTGTCGGTAACCTGGCGTCGGTGCTGGGCGGTTACCTGCTCGCCGCCAGCGGGCATGTGGCCTCGGTGACGCACGGGCTTGCCACACTGCTCGGCACGGCCCTGGTGATCGGTTGCGGCTGTGTCGTCAACAACTGCATTGACCGCGACATCGACCGGCGCATGGTGCGCACCTGTCATCGGCCATTGGCACTGCGCACCATCAGCGTGTCCACTGCCGCAGGCTATGGGATCGTCCTGGGCACCTGCGGTTTTGGCTTGCTGTGGGCCGGCAGCAATGCGCTGGCGTGTGGGCTGGCAATGGTCGGGCTGGTGATCTATGCGGGGGTCTACACCTACTGGCTCAAGCGACGCTCCCACTGGGCCACCTTGATCGGCAGCGTCTCCGGGGCGATGCCGCCGGTGATCGGCTATTGCGCGGTCACCGGGCGGTTTGACCTTACGGCGTTGCTGCTGATTGTGGTGTTCTGTTGTTGGCAGATGCCGCATTCACACGCCATCAACGTGATGCGCCGCGAGGATTTCCGCGCCGCAGGCCTGCCGCTGTTGAGCCTGGCCCAAGCCCATCGGCAGATCCAGGCGTACATGCTGGCCTTCCTCGCCAGCGCCCTGGTGCTAGGCGCGGTGGCGCAGATGGCGGCGTTGTATTTTGTGGTGATGCTAGGGCTGGGGAGTTATTGGCTAACCCTCGCGGCCAGCGGTACACGCCTCGCTGACCCGACCGGCTGGGCGCGCAGGATATTCGGGTTTTCGATTGTGTTGGTGCTGGCGCTTGACCTGGCGCTGGCGGTGCTGAGGTAGCTTTGTGGGCGGCGCCCTCGAGGGATGCAATGCTCAAAGCAACGAAGATCAACTGTGGGAGCGGGCTTGCCCGCGAAGACGTCGGCCCACCCAACATTGATGTTGACTGACCCGCCGCTATCGCAGGCAAGCCAGCTCCCACAGGGGATTGCGCTTAACTGACTGGCATTGGGGCAAGCCCGCTCCCACATTTGGGGCACAGTGGCCTGCTCGATCAGGCATCGAGCACTGCACGGATTTTCCGGGGAAGGTCAGCAGGCTGATACGGCTTGGGAATCAACTCGAACTCATGCACCTCTATCTCCGCGCGGCCCAACGCGTCTTTCGCATAGCCGGTGGTCAGCAAGATCCTGATGTGCGGATACGAGCGCGACACCTCCCGCGCCAACGCTGCGCCATTCATCACGCCGGGCATGATCAAGTCACTGAACACCAGGTCATACGTCGCCTGCTTGAGCATGCCCAACGCCTCGGCTGCATTGAGGGCGATGTCCGTGTGGTAACCGTAGTCAGACAGAATGACCTGCGCCAACTCGGCCACCTCGGGCCGGTCCTCCACGATCAGGATGCGTTCGTTACCTTGCGGTGAGATAGCTGTGGGTGTCTGCTCGACCCACAGTTGGCTGTCATCTGCAGGAAAGTACAAGCGAATCGTCGTACCGATGCCCGGGTCTGAATGAATCCGCGCCGTGCCGCCCGATTGCTTGACAAAGCCGTACACCATCGACAACCCCAAGCCCGAGCCCTGGCCTTCTTCCTTGGTGGTGAAGAACGGCTGCATGACTTTGTCCTGAATACCTGCGTCGATGCCGTTGCCGTTATCCGAGACCGAAATGCTCACGTAACAGCCCTCGGTCAACCCATCACGCTCGGGACCGACATCGCCCGTTACCTGGACGTTGCAGGTCTGGACGGTTACCGCTGGGTCCGCACGCCCGCGCAAAGCATCCTGGGCATTCGATAACAGGTGCTGCACTGCCAGCTCCGCCTGGACAGGGTCGATGCGGCAGTTCCACAGATCTTCGGCAAGTTCTACATGCAACTCGACGCCCTGCAGCGCACGTGCCATGAATTCGGGGCGGCTGAGCAAGCTGTTCAAGTTGATCACCCGACTGTCGAGCCGTTGCTTGCGCGAAAACGCCAGCAACTGCTGGGTCAGGGTCTGAGCTTTTTCCGCCGCTGCCCTGGCACGGCTGGCACTGTTGACGATGCGCTGCGGATCGCTACCGGGGCGCTTGGCGCTCTGCTGGATCAAGTCGAGATAACCCATCATCACTTGCAGCAGGTTATTGAAGTCATGGGCAATGCCACCGGTCAGTTGCCCCAGCGCTTCCAGGTCTTGTGCGCGACGCACGCGCTGTTCGGCATCGTGACGCCGGCTCACGTCCAGCTGCGATGCGAAAAAATACACCAGTTGCCCACGTTCGTTGAACAACGGCGAAATGAACAGCTCGTTCCAGAAGGTCGAGCCATCCTTGCGGTAGTTGAGCACCTCGACACAGGCCTCATGGTGCTGCTCAACCGCGCGCTGCACCTGGTGCAGCGCGTTTTTGTCGGTTTGAGGCCCCTGCAAGAACCTGCAATTACGTCCGATCACTTCGTCCAGTTCAAAGCCTGTCAGGGTCAGGAACGCCTGGTTGGCAAAGATGATCGGGTTATCAGGCCCCGCGGGGTCGGTCACGATCATTGCACTGTGGCTGGCTTGCATGGCCGCAAAGAACAGGTCTTTGCGGCTGGCAGACAGCATTGCCAATTCCATACCGTCGACCACAGGCTTCTTCTTTGTCGCCAAGGTTCACCTCCAGATACGTGGTACGTGTTCCATGGACCGTGAAAACGCTGCGCAGTGCCATCTTGTGCCGAGCGGACGCGGCGCCGTAAGGTTGGGCGCCGCGCGACTTGGATCATGGTTCAGGTTTTGGCTGCAGCCCCTTGCCCAGGTCAGCGCCGGTGGTGGGGTCGCTGGTGGGGTCCGAGAGCGTGCGGATTTTCATCGCGCTCAGCACCGCTTCATCGTCGGCGTCCAACTGCACGCTGGCGGTGCCGTCACCGCCATCGACCGCCGGTTGTGGGTTTTCCACAAACTCCCAACCGTCACCCTGGTTCCAGGGCCCGCGCAGGTTCTCCGCGCCTTGGGACATGTTGAAGTACACCTGGGTGAACTCCGGTTTGCCCGGCAACTTGCCCTGGGGAAAATTCGGCTGGATCGCATGCAGCGCTTTTTCGAAGGATATCTGGTGAGCGATTTCCCGCGTCATCAAAAAACCCAGCGCATCTTTTACACCCGGGTCATCGGTGACGTTCATCAACCGCTCATAGACAATTTTGGCCCGGGCTTCGGCGGCGATATTCGAGCGCATGTCTGCGGTGGGTTCACCAATAGTGTCGATGTAGGCGGCGGTCCACGGCACGCCGGCAGAGTTGGTCAAAGGCGAACCCGCCCCGTACAGCAGGCTGGTGATATGCGAGTCATTGCCGGCGCCATTGAGGGCACGATACAACTCGCCCTCCTCTTCCACGCCTTCGGCCATTCGCCCCTTGGCGCCCTTGTTGAGCATGACGATGATGGAGCCGACGATCTCCAGATGGCTGAGTTCTTCGGTGGCGATGTCCATCAGCAAATCTTTGCGCCCCGGATCGTCTTCCGCCAAGGCTTGGGTGAAGTAACGGGACGCGGCGGCCAACTCACCTTGGGCGCCGCCAAACTGCTCGAGCAAAAGGTTGGCCAGGCCCGGATTGGGCTCGGCGACGCGGACGGTGTATTGAAGTCGCTTGTTATGTAGAAACATGAACAAATCTCCTCAGGCTTACGGAAAAAGGCGCCCTGCTGGAAT
Source organism: Pseudomonas sp. PA-1-3F (assembly GCF_021609665.1). NCBI lineage: Bacteria > Pseudomonadati > Pseudomonadota > Gammaproteobacteria > Pseudomonadales > Pseudomonadaceae > Pseudomonas > Pseudomonas sp. PA-1-3F. The sequence continues at coordinate 57,538 of NZ_WJZD01000007.1, forward strand.
GCGCGCCTACCTTGCATGGGAAGTGGCCTGCGCGTGGAAAATTTCAAAATAAACCGACGCCTCACGACCAGCGGTAATGCGCTGCAGGCCAAGCGAAACGGCACTTGTAGCGCAGTTCTCTCAATCGGCGCCGTGGTTTTCCGACTCGGGCACGGCGTCGATGCCGGGCGTACCGTTGGCGGGCTTGATGCTGGCGTCAGCGGGCGTTGCGGCGCTGTCGGGATGGTCCCAATCGGTGGTCGCGTTGGGGTCTTCGTCGCGCCCGGCAGTGCCGATGACGCAACCGTCTTCATTGGGTGCGTCTGGATGCTCGAGCGGCCGGTACTGTGGGTTGGATGGGTTGTGTTTCATGGCTGAAAAGCTCCCGTTCACAGGTTAGGAACCTCGTTGGAACCACACCCTTTTTTGGAGTGCGACGAAAAAGACGAATGGCAGGACCGTTAACTAAACCAGCAGTTTCGATCTGATTAATATCAAAGCGCTGGCCGGCAATAAAAGTTATACGAAGCGGCGCATCAACCAAGTTTCTGTATAACTTTTTCAGCGAAATTACCGTTCGTCGCCGGTTAGAAAAATCGGTAAAACATTTTTCAAAAAGCCAATATCGGAATAAGTGTCCGTTGCGAAACGGCCAACTAACGAAACGCAAACTTAGCGACTGGAGAACTATCATGACTACAGGTAATAAAAACCCGGGCAACTTTGCCAATGATCGCGAAAAAGCCTCCGAAGCCGGTAAAAAAGGCGGCCAAGCGTCGGGCGGGAACTTCGCCAACGACCGTGAAAAGGCCTCTGAAGCAGGTCGCAAGGGTGGCCAGCACAGCCACGGCGGCGGTCGGAAGTCGGGTTCTTGAGTAACGGTAGGAGGGGCAGCCTGGCTGCCCCTTCAAACCAAACGCACAGAACATAAGTGACATATTCATCACTGATAAATAATCGTAAACGTCGCCGACGCATTGGCCGGGCCTGGCGTGACTCGGTTGGCGGTTTGCAGATAACGGGCACGCAAGCGGATGTTGTAGCTGGACTCGAAGGACAGTGGGTTAATACCGCTGGCCCGATTCATCCCCAGGGGTACCGGGGTACTGTCTAGTGTCGCTACTTGGATGCCGACTCCGCTTGCGGCAGGCGAATTACCTGTGCCTGTGGGATCAATGCTCAGCACGCCCGTACTGGCATTGATCGCCGGGCGCGAGGAGTCGATGCGAAATTGCAGGGTGTTACCCGCTAGGATTCCGCCGGAGCCAACGCCGGTGGGTGAATTACCACTTTGCGAAAGCCAGCCAGGTCCGGTGGTGGAATAGGTGCCATGGAACGCCGGGCAATCATTCAAGTTGATGGAAAAATCTGTCCACCCTGTGGCGCTGTTAAGCCCGGTGAACTTATTGGTCAAGTGCGTCCCCATCGGCACTGAAACATCCGGCGTACTGCAGGTGCGCGAGACAATCTGGATACTGCCGGAGATGCCCATCCTGAAACCCTGCATCCTGGCATCGCCGAAGTTGCCAAACAGGCTCACGACCGGCAATGAGCTGCCCGCCAATACACCTGGCGTTACTTCCCCTAGTTTGATCAGTATCAACTCGAAGTTCGAAGGTCCATCAAACGGAATCAGGCAGCGAGAGCCCGATGTGCAGGCAGTCCAGGATTTGTTGGTTTGCCTGGGCAGCACGCCGCCGAGACTATTGATAACCACCCCCAGCCCTGGAATTCGGGTTCTGTAGACCTTGTTGGCATAGGGGCCGCTGGACCAATTGGCTAAGCCAGAAGTCGCCTCGACCGTCAACTCGGTCCACTGTTGAAACGGAGCAAACCGGCAATCCAGCTCGGGTGCCTGGCCCAAGGCCATGCTGAAGCGCTGTCGATAGACTTCGGCGCCCACCGGCACATCACGTCCGACGGTAATCGCCGAGACCTGCAATGGCATGTTGCCCACTGCGGCCTGGATACCGTTGTTATATGTACAGGTCACTGCCATGGCCGTATCGGCCATCGCCCAAAGTGCCGCCAGCGCTAGGCTGGGTTTGATCAAAGCGCCCATGTTCATAACGGTACCTTTTGCATGTTGTTGGGCGGCGTGCTGCCCGCGACCTGTTTGCCGGCGGCGCAAATAGCGTCCACCTGCTGCAATTGCTGGCCCTCGCCGGGGCCGGGAGGAATCATCAGGGCACACTGTTGATGGGTCTTGCTGCCCCAGTTGATCAACAACTGGCGGGTTTCTGGCTTGATCCGGGCATAGAGCAGACCGCCCTGCCCGACCATCCCCACCGAGGCGCCTTCGCCGTCGGTCACGCCTGCGCCAAATGGCAAGCTGCTGCCATCGTCCAGGCGCACATTGAGCAGCACCGCACGGCCCTGATTAGTGGTGTATTTAAGATGCACCACGGCGCCAGCGCGTGGGGCGACTTGTTGGCTGGTCTCGTTGAGTTCGACATCCAGCGAACTGCCAATCGGGTCGATGGCCACCTCGTTCAGCTCATAAGGCCGCAGGTACGGCACCACGGCATTGCCGCGACTGTCGAGCGTCAGGCCGGGGTACCCCGAAACCTTGGCGCCCGCGGCACCCGGCGCACTGACCACCGCCATGGTTTCGCCGCGGTACGGCGTCATGGTCACGCCCTCTGCATGGGCCACCACGGTACCGCTGGCGCCCATCGAGGCGCTGGTATAGCCATCGCCACGCCCCAGTGCCGCACTGAGCATGGCTCGCCCACCCGTGTACTGACCGTTAAGCGCGGCGCTCTTGCTGTGGTTGGCGCCGTCATGGCCGAAATTGGCGCTATAGCCATATTGACGGTCTTGGCCGGCGGTGCCGCTGATACCGGCCTGCTCACTGTAATTGCCTTGGGTATCGCGGCCCACCTGCGCGGTTATTTGCGGAGTGTTACCCGACGCGCCGAAATCCAGGGGCATGCTCATGGTCAGCAAAAAGCTGTTCTCCATGTCGCCCAGCCCCATGCGGCTGCGGTTGGCATTCACACTGAAGCTGACGCGGTTGAACTGCTTGCTGTAGCTGAACTGGTACTGCACATCACTGCCCGGCTGATTCCAGTAGTTTTGCGCGTAACCGCTGATGGAGACTTGCCCCCAAGCCCCAAGGTTCTGGTCGGCGGTCACCGAAAAACGGCTGCGCGGGCGACCGAACATGCTCGAATCCCAGCCATTTTTCTCGGCATCCAGCAGTTGGATGGCGTTGCTGAAATCCAGGTAGTCCTGAGTGGAAAACCGATAGGCTGCCAGCGAGAAGTTACTGCCGGTACTGAGCACATTCTTGCTGTACGACACCCGCATGCTCTGGCCCTTGGCAGCGCCGCCGGCCAGGTCGGTCTGGGCGTGCGTGATGTCCACGGCCATCGCACCGATGGGTGTGCCGAACGCCAGGCCGGTGAGCACCGCCGTGTAGTCATCGCTCGATTGCAGACCGGCAAAACCGGTGAAGGTATTGTTCAAGCCGTACTGCACAGTCCCTTGCAGCAGGCGCGCCTGATCGTCGACGAAGTTGTTGCGGGTTTCACCCGCAGTGAGGCTGAACCGCGAGGTGCCGGGGCGCAGCAACTGGCTGACCGAGGCGTAGGGCACGATAAAGTTCTGCTCAGTGCCGTCGGCTTCGGCCACGCTCACGCTGAGGTCGCCACCATAGCCGGTGGAGTACAGGTCATCGATCACGAACGCGCCGGGCGCCACGGTGGTTTCCAGCAAGATATTGCCGGCCTGGCGAATGGTTACCCGCGCATTGGTGCGGGCAATACCCCGGATGACCGGCGCATACCCGCGCATCGAATCGGGCAGCATGCGGTCGTCAGTGGACAGTTGCACACCGCGGTAGGACAAGGTGTCGAAGATCTCGCCGGTGGTGTTGGACTCACCCACCGTCAGTTGGCTTTTCAACGCGGTGATATCACGCTGGGCGTATGTGTCCAGAGCCTGGTACCGGCTGCCCAAACGTGACTGCCAGCTCATGGACGCGTTGTGGCGCAGGCGCCAGTCCCCCAGGTTCAGGCCCGCGTTGAGGCCCATGAACGCCGAATCGGAGTTGCCACTGCGGGTGCGGTTACGATTGGCGTTGAAGTTGTAGCTGAGCATGGCGGCCGTCACGCCACGGTCCCACAACTGCGGGCTGACGTAACCCCGCGCATTACGCTTGAGCGCCACCTGGGGAATGCTCAAGTCCAGCGCCTGGTTCTCTGGGGAGAAGTTCGCGGTAGCGCCAGGGATTACCTGCCCCACTGCCGGGCACGCCTGACTGTCGAGCATCGTGCTGGCCTCGGGCGTAAGGCTGGCCATTTGCACACCCTGGCGCTCAAGCAAGCCACGGTTCATACACACCACCGGCTTGCTGCCGTCGGCCTGGGCGTCAATGCGAATATCCTGCCGGTTGTTCAGTTGCCCGTTGAGGATGATGTCGGCTCGGTATTGGCCTGGCATCACCGGGTTGCCGGCCTGGTAGGCACTCAGGTCAAGATTGCGCGAGTCTTCGGGCAGGAAGGCGTCATTAAACTGCACTTCTTGCGCCAGTGCGCCTTGCATGCCCCACACGCCTGGAGCAATGGCCAATGCCTTGAGGATCAGGGCAGTGAGCGGATTCAAGGCGAAGCGAGGCCGCGCCCGCAGAAAAAGCCTGGAGCAAGAAAAGGTCGACATAGATGACTCGCGGTTAAAAACGTCAGGAATGGATCAGGGCTGCAGCGTGTTGTGGGTCGGGACCAACGCGCCGTAATCGTTGATGGCGCTGAATTCCACCTGGGCCTGGCTCGACGGCCTGGCCTTGAGCGTGGGCAGCGCGAACTGCCGGGTTTCTCCAGGGCCGACCATGCCGTCCTCACTGCGATAGCGTTGGTTACCCGCCACCAGGTCCAACTCGATCAGCGAGACGTGGAACGCCGACGGGTTGTACGCCTTCAGCGCCAGGCCTTGGCCATCGCGTGCCGTAACCAATTGCCACTGCACCTGCTCAACCGCCTCATTGGGATTTCCAGGCAAGCCGACCGGGCGATAGAACAGCTTGATGCGCGAACGGAAAGCCATTTGCAGCGTATTAAGGTCTGCACCCGCCTCGGGTTTGGGCGGGATTTCGAGAACGTTGAGCCAGAACACCGACTCTTTGTCCTGCGCCAAAGGCGCGCCGGTAAAGAGCACTCGCAAGCTTTGGCCCTTGGTCGGGTCAATGCGCGCCACCGGGGGCGACACTAGGAACGGCGCCTTGGAGCTGGTGGGTGTCGATTCGACGCTGCCGGTGTCGATCCATGATTGGACCAGTGCGGGCAACGTGCCGTTATTGTTCAGTTTTACGGTGATTTCTTTCTGGTCCGCCGGATAGACCAGGCGCGTACCGGTAATCACCACTGCAGCGAATGCATGGGAACACATCAGTGTGGCCAGGCCGATCAGCAGCAGTGGTTTGAATGCACGTGTGCACGACATAGAGCAATCCCTTTACCGTCTGGATGCACGCCCTTCAATACCGAGCAGGGCGTGTGTCCAAAGCCTGCGACTTACTGATAATTGATGGAGTAAGTCACGGAGCCCACAACAGTGCCCGGCGTGGTAGCCGACTGGGCGTAGTACTGAACGGCGTACGGCAGCACAGCGGTCAGGGCAGTTGGGTCAACAGTTACGCGGCTGGTGGAGGTAACCTGAGACGTGTTGCCGGCCTTGATCGCGTTGCCATTGGTGGCATCCACCAACTGCAGTTGAACCTTGGTGGCTGAACCGCTGATGTTCTTCACATTACCGCTGGCCGGATCAACACCACCGCCCGACTCAAAGAACGCCGCCGCGGTTTTGATCGCAGCAGAGCACTTGCTCAGTTCGATGTTGAAACCGGTCTGGCCAGCTACTTGCCCGGCGGAAGCCAAGGAAGCGGTGGAGATGGTTGGCAAGGTGACGGTGGTCGCGCCGGAAGCTGCTGCACCATTGACGGCCACTTGGCAGGTTTCGGCTTTCAGCTCACCGTTGAAATCAATTTTGCCGTCCGAAGCCATGGCAGCAGAAGAGACGGTGGCAGCGACCAGTACAGCGAGGGCGCGAGCTTTGTAATTCATGAGTAACTCCGAGAGCACGATAGACTTGATTAAGTTTTGAAGTTCCCTGGACGGGAAATACTTCTGCGTTGTTGCGAAGTGAAGTGTAAGCAGCGCACTTAATTTTCAAAATAGGAGTGCTCTGAAAAACAAATAACCCGGGCAAATTACCTTATAAACAGGCGATTAAAAGCAACAAACAAAGCCCCCCACCATAGTGGGCTGGCTTTAATAAGCCAACAGACAAAGCGTCTATAGGAGTGGTCCTAAAAGCGCGCCTGAACGGTATATTTAAATCCAGCTTATATAATGGGTCATCGTTATTCTGATCATGAGATGTTGATTGACCCACCGTTATCGCAGCCTAAGCATCTACACAACTTCGAGGTTAGGCTGGACCCGTGGCGGCCTGACAGCCGACGCTTATTTACCTGGCGCCCCGCGATCCAACTGTGGGAGCGGGCTTGCTCGCGAAGGCGACCTGACAGTCAACACAGTTGGATTGGGTACATATCCGTTCCTGCGGTAACGGCCACCTAGGGTTCCGCCCTGACGGCGGCTCCCTTTTGAACAGCGCAAAAGCAAGCAAAACGCTCTTGCCCCACCACTCGGCACCTCGCCCAGGCGCGGTGTGCCCGTAATCCGCCAGTGATTTGGGGGCCGCCTGAGCGGCTCGCTTCGCATCGTGGTTACCATTGAGCGCTACAGAGTTGTATAGATACCCATGGCTATCGCAGGCAAGCTCTAATGCCGTTCAGTTAAGGCATTTTGTAGGAGCGAGCTTGCTCGCGAAAAACTCACAGGCGCCGCGCTCATTCAGGAAGCACACATTATCGTTGACGTTTTTCGCGAGCAAGCTCGCTCCTACAGAGGGCGATATACGCTTAACTGAACGGCATTAAGGCAAGCCCCACCTGTGAGAACGAGCGGGTACAGCAACGAGGCTATGCTGGCGCAGGCCTTTGACCAAGCAGCACGCTGAGACGCTCGGCAATCTGCTGCGCTGGCCAGTCACGCTCATCGCGCAATAGCCGTCCCAGGCTTTCGACAGTGCCCACCAGGTCGTCCCGCTCCAGCCCCAGCGCCGCCTCGTGCAGACGCTGAACTGCCTGCAACGCTTGGCTTCGCTCGCGCAAGGCCAGTGCCTCGATCAAGTCGTTGAAGGCCGTGCGCAGGATATGCGACTCCTCCTCTGGCTCTTCCTTGGGCATTGCCGGCAGCGGACCTTGCGGCATGTCACACCAAAGCTCGATCATCTGCTGCAACTTGGCCGGTGTAACCGGCTTGACCAGCACCCCGTCGAGCCCCGCATCAAAACAACGCTCAAGGTGCTCGTTATCGCTGAAGCCCGCGACAGCTACAAGCGGACAATGGGCACGCTGCAACACCTGCTCCAACTCACGAAAGGCGCCCGCCAGCGGCTCGATTTCACTGTTTGGCAAGTCGCAATCGATCAATACCATATCGACCCGTCGCACATTGAATAGCGTCAACCCTTGGGCGCCATCAACCGCCAGCAACACCCTACAACCCAGCGCTTGCAGGTGTGCAGGCAGTGTCTGTTGGCCGGTCACAGGCGCCTGCACCACCAACACGTGTACACCGTTACCCTCCACTTGGGCCTGCGCCGCTTCAGCCTGGGGTATATCCAGGGTCTTGGCCCACTCGACAGACAGTTTGACTTCAACCTCAGTACCCACGCCTTGGGTGCTGTTGAGGGTCAGCTCACCCGACATCAGCCTCACGAGGCGACGGCAAATCACCAGGCCAAGCCCGCTACCACCGGTACGTTTGTAAGAGTGCTTGGCCCGTGCATAGGGCCGAAACAGGCTGGCCTGCGCCTGCTGTGACAAGCCAATGCCGCTGTCGATGATGCGGATCAGCACGTGCGGCACAGGAACCTCTGGCCATTCAACCACCTTGAGCTGCACCTCCACCCCGCCTACCTCAGTGAACTTGACCGCATTGGAGATCAGGTTGCGCAGCACCTGACTCAAGCGCATGCCCTCCAGCATCAAGGGGCCGCTGGGGCGTTCACCACTCAATGTCAGCAACAGGCCTTTTTCTTCGGCGCCGGCGCGATACTCCTCCACCACCTGCTGGACTAAGGCCCAGAGGTCCACAGGCTCCAGGGTCAGGGTCAGTTCCCCGGCCTCCATCCTGGAAATGTCCAGCACGTCATCCACCAGCCGCAGCAAGGTATTGGCGCCGCTGTTGGCCAATTGAGTGAAGTGGCGCTGCTGTTCGTCCAGCGGTGTGTGCTCCAACAACTCGATAGCCGCCAGCACCGCGTTCATCGGCGAACGCACTTCATGGCTGACCACCGCCAAAAACATCGCCTTTTCCCGCTCGCTCTGCACGGCCTGGCGGCGCTGACGACGGCTTTGCCAGGCGAACGCGATCAACAGCAGCACCACCGACAGCAACAGCCACAACTCACCCTGGAAATGCTCGGCGATGTCCTTGATCGTCGGAATGTCCAGGTTCATGTCATCGAACCAGGCGTCATAGATCGCTTTGCGCTCATCGTTGCTGATGGACCCCAGCACTTTTTCCAGGATCGACAACAGGATCGCGTCGCTGTCACGCACCGCCATGCTCACGCCGGTGTGCAATTGCGGCACCACCCCGGATACTTGCAACACCCCCTGATACTGCCGGGAAAGATAGGGGATCAGTAACCATTCAGAGGCGATGGCGGCATCCGCCCGACCGTCCTTGACCATCGCCATGATGTCGACAGCGTTCTGGCCGGAGATCACCGTTATGCCGGGGACTTTCTGCTGCAAAAACGCCTGATACCCCTCGCGCCCCAACATCACCAGGCGTTTGCCGGCAAGTTGTTCCAGGTCCACGAATGGCTGTTGGCCAAAGCGGCTGACGAGGATGGTGGAACTGGTGTTGTAGGGCGTCGTATAGCGCATGCCCAGGTCCTTGACCGGATCGTCGTCGCGGCGCCGGGTTGGCAAGATATCCACCTCGCCGCTGATCAGCATGTCCTTGCGGGCGCTACGATTGCCGGTGACCACCGACTGAAAATGCAGGCCCGTACGCGCCGCAATCAAACCCAGGTACTTGGCCGATAGCCCACGCAACTGGCCGTCGCTGATGTACTCGAAGGGCAGCAGGTTGTCGAACACACCGACACGCAGCACGGGGTTGGCGGCGATCCAGTCACGCTCTTGCTGGGTCAAGGTCATCGACGGCGGGTCGGCCTGCGCATCGGCCAGGCCCGCGCTTGCCAGCAGCAACCACCCCAGCAGCAGGCGCAACCGTACAACCTTCATTGTTGCGTCATCGGCGGCGGCGCGACCATGGCCAGCATGTCCAGCGGGGTCTCCTCGCTCACGGCACGCCAGTGCTGAACCAACGCCTGAAGCGTGTGCACGTAAACCGGGTTGCCCCAGCCCTCCTCTGCCCGCAACAGGTTCTCCATGTGCGCGGCCGCCTGGGCCAGGGCCGGCCATTCGATGATCAGTGCCGCGCCGTGTAACCGATGGGCAACATGGATGGCCGAAGGGCGATCACAGAGCGCCATCGCCCTGAGCAGGCTCCCCAGGTCGGCCGCCATCTCACGGTTGATAGCGGCCTGATCAAGTGTCGGGGCCATCAAGCTGGCACGCGGTGCCGCCAACGTGACGCCGCACCACTGCTCGATCACGTCACTCAACTGCCCCAGACGTATGGGCTTGCTCAACGCCCCATCCATGCCCGCCGCCAGGCAGCGTTGAAGGTGCTGCTCGCCGGTCAAGGCGGAAATGGCAATGATCGGGCAGCGCGCTCGCCCCCATTGCTGTTCGAGCGCCCGCAGTTCGCAGACCAGGCTGTAGCCGTCCTGATCCGGCAGGTCGCAGTCCATCAATACCAACGCGTAAGCGCGCTCAGCGAACCGCACGCGGGCCTGGGCCGCATCGGCGGCAATCACTGGCACACAACCAAACCCGCTGATTTGCGCCCGCAGCACTTCCTGGTTGGCCAGGGTGTCTTCCACCACCAGCAGCTGCAAACCATCGGTGACATGCAAAGGCATTGGGGCTGGGGCTCGCGTCGGTTCAGCGGCCTCAGGGGCAAGGGTTGCGGGCAAGTACAGGTTGATACACGTCCCCACTCCCGGCTCGCTGCGCAGGGTCAGCGAGCCTTGCATCAAATCGACCAATTGCCGACATATCATCAGCCCCAGGCCGCTGCCTCCCGCACGCTTGTAGGACTGACTCGCCTGGGCATAAGGCCGGAACAAAGAGGCCTGCACCGCTTCGCCCATACCGATGCCGGTGTCGCGGACTTCAACCTGCAACTGATGCTTACCGTCCAGCAAGTCTTCCAGGCGCAGGGTGATGTCAACAGCGCCGGTATCGGTGAACTTGATGGCGTTAGACAACAGGTTATGAAACACCTGCGTCAGCCGCGAACGGTCAAGCCACAACGACGGCAGGGGTGTCTGCACGCTCACATTCAGACTCAAGTGTTTTTCCCCCGCACGCAGGCGATGCAAGCCCACTACGCCATGCACCAGCGCGATGACATCCGTCGCCTCAAGTGTCAGACGTAACGCCTTGGCCCCTGAATCCGGCCGGTGCAGCACATCATCGAGCAAGCGCACCAGCATATTGGCGCCGCTGTTGGCCAAGTGCGCGAAGTGGCGCTGCTGGTCATTGAGTCGGGTGTGCCACAGCAGCTCCATGGCCGCCAGCACGGCGTTCATTGGCGAGCGTATTTCGTGACCCATCACCGCCAGGAACATGGTTTTTTCCTGCTCGTTCCGCTCGGCCTGCCGCTGCTGGCGGTAACCGCGATAGACCAGCACACACAAGCCAATCAACGCCAACATGCCCAGGATCAAAAGATGCAAGTAATGGCTGGCGATGTCCCACAGGGTCGGCGCATCTACCTCCAGGTCCCGGTACCAATGCTCGTACATCGCATTCTGTTGTGAGGGGCTGATCGAGCCTAGGGCTTTGCCAATGATCGAGGCCAGCATGGCGTTATCGGTGCGCACCGCCATGTTCACATCCAACATGCTGCTGCCCACCACGCCAGAAATTTCCAGCACGCCCTGAAACTGTCGATACAAATAGGGCATCAAGAAGGCTTCGGAGGCCACGACTGCATCGGCACCACCGTCCCGGAGGGTGTTCAGCATGGCCAAGGCCTGGGGGCTTTTGATCAGAGTGGCTCGGGGTGCCCTTTTTCTGAGCAACTGCTCGTAATACTCCACATCGGGGATCACGACCGTTTTATCTTGTAGCTGGTCAAGGTCAAAAATATCGGCGTCGTCGACACGGGTCACGATGATCGGCACGGTAGTGTCGTAGACCAGCGCGGTAAGATCCTCGATAGGCGGCTCGTCACGAAAGCGAAAGTGCGAAGACAGCAGGTCTACCTGGCCATCCAACAGCATGCGCTCACGTGCAGCCCGGGTCTTGACCGGCACATAGGTGAATTCAAGCCCCGTGGCATCGCGCACATATTGCAGGTACTGCACCGGCCGCCCTTGCAGCACGCCATTACTCATGTACTCGAAGGGGACCAGGTTTTCCATCACCCCCACTCGAAGGACCGGATGCTGCGCTATCCACAGCCGCTCCTGCTCCGTCAGCTCAACCGGCGCCGCACAGGCAAGCGCGGCATCCAGCATCAGCAACATGAATAAGAGGGCACCCGGTCGCCATCGCCTCATGGTGAGCCGATGATTTTATTGAGCTTGAACAGTTCATTGTTCGAGGTGACCCCCAATTTGCGAAACGCTGAGGTTTTCTGGGTGCTGATGGTCTTGATGCTGCGATTGAATTTTTCTGCGATTTCACTCACGGTCATGCCCGCCAGATAGCAGCGGATCACCTCCTGCTCACGGCTGGTCAGCTCGGCCTGGACCAGGGCATCCGAGGCTTCGCTGGGGTCTTTGCGCGTCTCGCTGGTGACGGTTTCCGCCAGGCGATACGTCATGTCGGTGCTCAGGTACACCGCGCCGGAGACCACCTTGCGAATGGCCTTGACCACTTGCGTCATGTCCTCGCCCTTGCCAACAAAGCCACGGGCACCGACCCGCATGGCCAGGGCCACGGTAGCCGGGTCATGATGGGCGGACAACACCAGGATCTGGCAACTGGGAAACTTGACCCGCAAGGCGCGGATCAGCGATACGCCATCCATCTCGTCGGGGCTCAGGGAGAAATCCAGCAGCAGCAGGTCAGCCGGAGCGCTGACCAGGCCGGCGAGCAAGTCGCGGCTTTTTTCATAAATGCCAACCACGTCAAAGTTGGCCTCGGCCGCCAAGGTGTTGGCGAGCCCATGCCGAACAACAGCGTGGTCGTCCAATAGAGCAATGCGTACAGGTTTCATCGTATTCGAACCCACTTGGCCCCGCTTAGGTGGCGCGGTCAAACAACAGGGACAGCTATTACGGCACTTCAAGGAGTATATGCAACAACCGCCAAAGGGCACGCCCGCCTACCGCTGTTTTTGCGCGCGTCGGCGTGGCCTGCGTTTAGCGTTAAACACTCTCGATGATGTGCTTGATCCGAAACAGCTCGTTGTTGGACATCACGCCCAACTTGCGAAAAGCCGAGGCCTTTTGCGAACTGATGGTCTTGATACTGCGGCTGAATTTTTCAGCAATTTCGGTGATGGTCATGCCCGACAGGTAACAGCGGATCACCTCTTGCTCCCGCGCAGACAAGCTGACAAAACGCATCGCGTCATCGCGTGATTGCTCCTCACCGTCATAGTTGACCGCCGTGGCTTCGGCCACCCGATAGGCCATGTCAGCACTCAGGTAGACAGCGCCCGAGGCCACCAGCCGCACTGCGCTGATCAATTGGCTCATGTCTTCACCCTTGCCGATAAACCCACGGGCACCGACGCGCAGGGCAAGAATCACCGTGGCCGCGTCATGGTGAGTGGAAAACACCAGGATTCGGCAGCCCGGGTACTTTACCCGCAGAGCACGGATCAGCAGGATGCCATCCAGCTCATGAGGGCCGAGCACAAAATCGAGCAACAACACCTCGGCCGGGTGTGTCAGCAGGCCGGCCATCAACTCACGACTGCGAGCGTAGACCCCCACCACTTCAAAATCAGGTTCCTGTACCAACCGATTGACCAAACCATGCCGCACGATTGCATGATCATCCAGCAAAGCAATTTGTAGGCGTTTCATAAATGACGGAACACTCTGTATAGCGTGCAAAAAAATGGACAACAGCGCTGCCTCACTCTGAATAAGTTAAGGTCCTCTCAGACTCATCCATTTCATCAATTACATCCGTGCAACTGAACATCACACGCCACACGCTCACTCCCTATAACTTAACGCGCACAGGCTCACCATCGCAGTTAAAAAATGCGCCAATTCTTCACAATAACAACGGTATAAAACTTAATAGATCTGCGAAAAACTTAATATAAGAAAACTCCTAAAAACCAAGAGCTGACCTACACACATCAAGTTCCAATACTTACCTGCCCGCCAAACTTTACAGCCTCAGCCGTTCTTTTCCCGCTCAATCACAAAGTTCAAGAAGGCGTCTATTTCCATCGGGCGCGCCAGCGCATAGCCCTGCCCTACCCGGCAACCCAGGCGGTGCAGCAGGGGGATCGTGGACTCGTCCTCGATCCCCTCCGCCACCAGGCTCAGGTTAAGCAGACCTGCCCAGTTCACAATGCCTGCGATCACCTTGCGTGACGAGGCGTGCTGCTCGACACCGCGCACAAACGAGCCGTCGATTTTCATTTCATCAAACGACAGGTTCGCCAACAGCTTGAAAGTGGCTGCGCCGCTGCCGAAGTCATCCAGCGAAACCTGAAAACCCTTGGCGCGAATAGTCGTCAATGACGCCGAAAGATGCAGCTCATCCGGCTCCTGCACATCTTCGGTCAGTTCGACTTTCAGCAAGCGGCTCGGCAGATCTGCCTGGCGCATGCGCAAGGCCAGGCGCTCGGCAAAATTGGGGGTGCACAGGGTCTTGGCCGACGCATTCACCGCGATAGGGATCGTAATGTTTTCGCGCTTTAACGCTAGCATCACGCGCAGAGTCCACATCTCCACCAGGCTGAACAGCAACAGGTCCAGGCCGAGACGGTTGACCAGCGGCATCAACACCGCAGGCGGAATTTCACCAAAGCGCGGGTGCTTCCAGCGCACCAACGCCTCAGCGCCGACGATGCGCCGGCTCAGCAACTCGAACTGTGGCTGAAAGACAAAGCGCAATCCCTCGCCGGTGGTCAGGGCGTTGATGACTTCATCCTCAGCCAGCGACTCAAACGTCATGGCCTGCAGCTTGGGGTCCGGTTGAGCGAGGGTCAGCAGCACCGTGCGCAAGGCATCGCCCAGCTCCAGCGGGCCACCGTCACGCAAGATCTGCACGCTGATTCCCGCCGACTGCGCCAGGCGCGAATGGGATTCCAGTGCGCTGATGGCTACGCCGCCCATGTGCTTGACCCACAACTGCTTAGCGGGCGCTTCGCACGCCGGTGTAACTGTTGCTTCGATCAAATTTTCCTGCACATTCAGGGTGGTTTCGCCGGTCCAGAAAATACTCGGAAACTGCATTAACGTACCCGCGTCATGCAGTGCTTTGAGCACACTTGGCAACATCAAGCCATCGCCACACTCGGAGCGGATTTCGCACACGATGATGTCCACGCGGTGCGCGCTTAACCACGCCTGCAGCGCCTCCAGCGAGGCGACCGTGGCCAGCGGCGTGACCCCCATGCCACCCAACGCAGAGGCGAGGCGCAAGACACACGCAGGGTCGGTTGCCAACGTGATCACGCGCAGGGCGCTGAACTCGTTAGGCACGGCGGCATTTAAGATCATGACAAAGAATTTCCCGAGATTGTTTCAGCGAAAAAGCTTATCAGTGCCTAAAAAGAAGCAAATAGGAATGGGACTAAAAGCATAAAAATGAGGCGGTGGCGGGTCCCGCGAAAAGCGTGCAATAGCTCACATCAGGATTAATTGGATTCCAGCAACGGTCTGCCCGAGCGCTGTTTTATTTGCACATCCACCCGATCCATGACGCGCGCCAGAATCGATCGGTCCGGAACACCGGAGGCAATAAAGCCGCAGCGTTGCGCCGTGACTGGATTATCGGGAAACGCTTGCAGGGTCACGCCCTGATAAATCAATGAATGTCTGACACACGCGTACTCCTCAAGCATTTGCTTAAACTGTGCGCCCGCCGCGTGCACGGTTTCTTCATTGATCACCAACAGATCAAATACATCCCTTGCGTTATCCAATAACGTAATCAACACCTTGAGGGAATCGACAGGCACAACGCGGTGGTATCCCAAATGGCCAAGGTCTTTTTCAATACTCATTCGCCGGGTGGCATCGCTATCTACCAACGCGATCCGCAAACGTGGATTGGACATAAAAGCCCTCCTGATTGACATCAAATATTGCTGCGCGAGTTCAACTGGGTCGCCAGCCAGGCCAACGCGCGCGCAGCGTTCATGGGACGAGCACAGAGATAGCCCTGGGCCTCGTTGCATCCCAGCTTCAGTAATCCCTGGCGCTGGTTTTCGTTCTCGACGCCCTCCACCACCACTCGCATGCCCAGTGCCTCGCCCAGTGCCAATGTGCTACTGACCACGGCACGGTTGCGCGCACTGCTTTGAAGATCGCGGGTAAATGCGGCGTCCAGTTTGATTTCGGTAAACGGCAACTGGCACAGGCGCTCCAGCGAGGAATAGCCGGTGCCGAAGTCATCAATCGACAGGCCGGCACCCATCATGCGCAGTCGTATCAGGGTGTCGAGCACGGCGGGAGAAACTTCCAGCAGGCCGCATTCAGTGATTTCAAACGTCAGACGACACGCAGCAATGGCGTGGGATTGGAGTGAATCGCAAAGACGCGGCAATAATGAGCCACGACCGAGCTGGTCGGACTCCAGGTTGAATGCCAGCGATAAGACCTGCTGCTGCTCTGCCGACTGCTGCAAGAACTCAAGGCCTTGTTGCAACAGCGCGAAGAACAGTTCATCCAATGCGCCAACTTGAGCGAGCAGCGGCAAAAAATCTGCCGGATACAACAGGCCGTACTGTGGATGTTGCCAACGCGCCAGCACTTCAAAACCGCGCACGTGCCCCGTGCTCAAATTGAACTTGGGCTGGAAGAACGCCTTGAACTCATGCCTTGAAAAACCCCCAGCCACGCAGGCCTTGCTCAAGAACCCAGACCGGCTGCTTCGGCGCGCCTGCTTTGTCGGCGCGCCAATCCTCTCCAAGTAGCGGCTGAGCATAGGCGCAATGGCGCTTGCTGGCACCGGGAAGTCCACATAACCCAATACACTGATGCCCAACAGGCCTGCCATGCGATCAATTGCATCGTGCAGGTCCGTGCCATGGGCGCTGAACATAATGAGCGCTTTAGCCAAGTGGCCACGGCCGAGCACTTCGATGGCCCTCAAGCCGTGTGCGCCCTCGTCCTTCAAGTTGCACAAGGCGATATCGACAGGCCCGGTACGCTCGAGCAACTCAACGGCCGCCACGACATCGGCAACGGCGGCCACCTCTTCACACCCGACCTCCCGGAACACCTGGGTGGCAACAAGCCGCTTGAACGGGTGTTCTTCGATGACCAGAACACGAATAGGTAGGAAGGACATGGCAGAGCACACATAAGTGGGGATGTGCGAATTATCGGCAGACCTTCAGCCGGCGTATTTAGGAACGCTCCTAGAAAGGGCCAGAAATATGTAAGGTAGAACATCTGCCCCAGCAGCCATTACCTTGCCAGTATTTACGCCAACTGATTCTGAGCTAGCCTTAACGCGCTGAGTCCTTTATGCGGTGAACTCATGGATACGTTAACGAAAGCCGAAATCGAAACGGCCCTTTCCGCTCGCCTTCCAAAGTGCGCGGTCAAGTGCGTGCTCAACCCGGACGGCAGCCTTTCAGTCACTGTAACGGCGCACGGTATGGACCAATTCACCATCGCCAACATCAACCGCGCCCACTACCACGGTGTTTCGGGGATCAACCGGCTTGTGCGGGAAATACGTGAAGAAATGGTCATCGCCAGACAGTCTTTCTGGCTGTCATCGGTGGGGTAACAGATATGCCAGACGCTACTGACGCAACGCTGCAACCGGTCAACATTCAATACCTGCATGACACGCTGTTCGGTGTGAACACGCTCGCCAGCGAATGCATGGGGCAACTTGTGCGCACTGCGCCCGGCGTGCAGTTGCGGCTTGCACCGCCATGGCCAAAGCTATTGCCGAAGGCCCACTGGATTAGCTTTGAATGGAATGGTCAGGCCTATCGTGGCGTGGTGCAGGAGGCTGAATCCTTGACCAACGGCGACTTGCTGATGGACATCGAACCGCAGCCGTAAACGCGCACACTTGGCAGCATTAGGCGCGTTCACCGACCATCGCCCGTTGGTGAAAATGCGGCAGCCATTTCAATGCATGAAGAGACGCGGCCAACTGCACCTGCTCACGAGAACCCATAAAGCGTTCCTTGCGACTGAACACACTCAGTGCCCCGCCGTTTCGATAGGCCCAGGCAAAACAGACAGTGCCTGGGGGAATGCCATCAATTCCATCCGGCCCCAGCAGGCCAGTGGTGGCGACCGCCACATCAGCGGGGCTGTCGCGCAGCGCGCCTTGGGCCATTTCCTGGGCGACCTCACAGCTGGTGAGATTGAAGGTATCGATGGTATAGCGACGCACGTTCAACAGCCGCTGTTTCGCTTCTGGCGAATACACCACGTACCCGCTTTCGATCCACGAACCGCTGCCGTCGACCTGCGAAAGCAAGGTGATGATCTTGCCTGCGGTACACGACTCCGCCGTCGTGATGACCAACTGATGATGCTTGAGGTATTCAACGATAGAAGCAGCGACCGACATGCTGAGTGCTCCTGTGCAAGAGGGATTTGCTCATTGATTTTTGTCAAAAAAAACGATTTGTAAAAAAGAATTTCGAAATTCTGCTGGGGTCTACAGAGGAACATCCCCCAGGAGACAGCACCATGAAGTTCGCGAAATTCTGCCAAAAACTCTCCAACCAGGCGGGCAGCTCAAAAACCTTTCTGACAGCCGTCAGCTTGATTGCTGTTTGGGCGCTCACCGGGCCTTACTTTCATTACAACGACACCTGGCAGTTAATCATCAACACCTCCACTACCATCATCACCTTCCTGATGGTGTTCCTGATCCAGAATACCCAGAACCGCGACAACAATATTCTTCATCTGAAACTGGACGAGCTGATTCGTGCCACCAAAGAAGCTCACAATGCGGCGTTAAGCCTGGATAAGCTTGGGTCGCGAGAGTTGCAAAAATTGCGCGAGCAATACAGCAAGCTGGGGCAACCCAATGCGGCCGATGAAATCAGGCAGGAGACAGATTCTCCAAGCGGCCCAATCTGAGCCCCACGCCGGTCAGCGTACCTTGCCCCGTCTATCAGGTTGCAAGGTACTCGGCCAATGTCGCGGCACAGGCCTGCACCGCCCCATCCAGTATCAATTCATAACCATGGGTATTTTCCGTTGGAATGGCCAGGCAGCCGGCGCGGGCACAGGTCCCGTTACTCATGACCGCACTGGCATCCGAAGCGAAATCCACCAACAGCGCATATTGGGGGCTGTAGCCGCAGCGCTCTGCGGCAGCCGCCAGGTCGTTGACCACCGCCCGGGTGTAATAGCCTTTCTGGTCCCCCGTATTGATGATCGGGTCGACGGCCAGGCGCGTGCCGTATTCCTGCATGACCGGCCCCACCTCCACCGCGATGGTGGTGTCGCCGGGTAGCGTCGACGCGGCATACATTGCCCCGGCATTGCACTCCTCTTCGAGCGTGGTGAATACCAGATAGACATCCCTGGCCAACGCCTCCCGGCGCGAAGCCAGCAGCTGGGCTGTATGCAGAACGGCAGCAATCGGGGCGCGGTCATCCAGAAAATGCGCGGCAATGGCATCGCCCACTTGGAAGGGCTCACGCCAATGACGGCTCAGCACCACACGGCTTCCTGGCCGAATGCCGTGCTCGCCTAATGCCTGGGCAGTGCATCGCGTGATCACATGAACGTCGTTCCAGTGCACATCGCCCGAGAGCACATCAGCCCCTTGTGCCGTATTACTGGTGGCGTGCATCGAGCCAAAGGACAGCACGCCAGGAAGGATGCGTGTGTCCCCCAGGATATCCACCGGGCACACGCCAAAGTTGACCGGGTTGGCCCCACCCAGCGCCGTCACCCGCAACGTGCCATCCGCCTCGACGCGTTTAACCACCATGGCGATTTCATCCATATGTGCCATGACTTTAACCGCACCGGCAGGCTCGGCATCGCTGTGCTTGCCCTTGATCAAACCCACCACATTACCCGCCTGATCGACCCAGGCCTCATCGCACAACGGCGTCAGGCTTTCCAGGCATATGGCGCGCACCTCGTCCTCCTGACCGCCCGGCCCGCGTGCCTGGAGCAATTGGGTAAGCAGCGTCGACGCTGGATTTTCAGTCTTGTGCATGGGATGAACACCTCACTGGCAGGTAAGCAATTGCGCTGTCAGCGCCTCTATAAAAAACGACCTGATGAATGAGTGAGTGTTCAACTCAAAGCATTTTGAACGCCCCGTACGCGCGTCTTTCCAACGAGAACAGGATCAAACCTGGCTTTGATCATCGCGCATGAACACACCGGCAACAGGAGGCAGCCGACCATGACTGACAACCCCATCCATCAAGTGACCCAATCCCTGGCCGCAGCACTGACGCTGGCCCTGCTCAGCGCCTGCGCTGGCAACAACTCACCCACGAATGTCGAGGCCCCCGGAAAACCCACAACACCCTCGACCCGAACACTGGAAGCCGGCGCCGCCCTGCTGCAATCACGCCCGCCGATTGACGCACTGAACGCCTACCTGGACGGCTTTCACTTCTACAACGGCCATCCCGATGTACAAATGGAAGCCCATCACTACTGCGCAATCCTCAATGAAGAGGTTATCCAGTGCGTGATCTACGACGGCAACCGCAAGGATGCGAAGTTGATGGGCGTGGAGTACATCATCAGCGAGGCGCAGTTCAACACGTTGCCCGCGCCTGAAAAGGCGCTGTGGCACAGCCATGTGCATGAAGTGAAGTCAGGGCAACTGGTCGCGCCGGGAATTCCTGAGGTGGCGGAACATGCGCTGATGGAGAAGCTGGTGCACACCTACGGCAAGACCTGGCACACCTGGCATACCGATCTGGATAAACGCCTCCCGTTAGGCGTGCCTCAGCTGATGATGGGCTTTACCGCCGACGGCCAGGCTGACCCGCGTATGGTCGCCGAACGCGATAAACGCCTGGGCATCGACAGTGCCGACAAGAAAAAGACGCGCGCCGATATCCCCGCGCCGCCCATCGCCCCTGGGGCGGACGCGTGGCGCCAGGGCACGGTTATCCAGATCGCCGACCCGACCCTGAAGGCCCATCAACATTGACACCGCCATTCAGTCATTTGGATTGAACGATCATTTGCGGGCCTTTCTCTACCCAAGACCAGCAAAAGGAGGATGTCATAATGATTGATACCGCAACCGGAATGAGGCCTGGCGAGCGATACGCCGTGGAAAACCTGGAGCGCACACCGAACTTCAGCGGGTTTTTCCTGGACGGAAAGTACTACCTGGGCCCTGAATTGATGACGGCCGTCGGATGGCTTGAAGGCCAGACTTTTATCTATGATGAGCTCGACGCCACAGGCGAACCGGTGTTTCCCGACCGCGTCGCTGGCACCGTCGAAAACCTGACCCTGATACTGACTGACGGTACCCGCCTGCAACTGCACCCGGTGCCCGTCCACGTGCCCGAGGATTCGCCTGGCGTCATGCAGGCCAAGGGGAAACTGCACGGCAAGACCGTGGTGATCACCGGCGCCTCCAGTGGCATTGGTCGCGCGGCTGCTCACGCCTTTGCCGAGCAAAGTACCCGCTTGATATTGGCGGCCCGAGATGAAAAAGCCTTGGAAGAGGTGGTCGAGGAATGCGCTGCGCGTGGCGCCGAGGCCATCGCCGTTAAAACCGATGTAACCCAGGGCGACCAGATGCGCGCCCTTGCCGAACAGGCGGCGGCCTTCGGCAATGGCCGCATCGATATCTGGATCAACAACGCCGGAGTAGGCGCCGTCGGCAGTTTCGAGGACACGCCCCTGGAAGCCCACGAACAGGTGCTGCAAACCGACCTGCTCGGGTACCTGCGCGGCGCCCACGTGGTGTGGCCCTATTTCAAAGCCCAGCACCGCGGCACTCTGATCAACACCTTGTCGCTGGGCAGTTGGGTAGCCCAGCCCTATGCCGTCGCCTACTCCGCCAGTAAATACGGCCTGCGCGGCCTGACTGAGGCACTGCGCGGCGAGCTGACTGACTACCCGGATATTCATGTGTGCGACATCTATCCCGCCGTGATGGACACACCGGGCTTTCGCGATGGCGGCAATTTTACCGGCCACGAGTTGACGCCACCGCCACCGGTCTACGACCCACATAAAGTCGCGCAAGCGATGGTGGCCTGTGCGTTGCAACCGAGGGACAGCACCACGGTAGGCAGCGCTGCCACCGTGGCCCGCGTCGCGCATTTTTTGCTGCCTGGCTTTTCGCGGCTATCCGGCTGGCTTACCCGCCTCGGCCTGGAGCGCAGCCAGCGCGCCGCGACCTCTACGGGCAACCTCTACACCCCGGCAAGCGGCGAACGTCGTGTCGAAGGCGGCTGGCGGCAAACCCGCCGTACGCCCTATGGGATGGTTGCAATAGGCGCAGCGCTGCTAGTGGGCAGCGTTGTCGTTGCGCGCAAATATTCGGCTCGTCACAAATGAAAACGGGGCAAATCCCGAATAGCAGCCAGTCAAGCGCAACTCCTCTGTGGGAGCGGGCTTGCTCGCGAAGGCGGTGGATCAGTCACGTCAATGTTTAATGGACGGACGTCTTCGCGAGCAAGCCCGCTCCCACATTTGATCTTCGTTGTTCCCTTTACATGAGGTAACCCAGCATGTCTTACGACTACCAAGGTATTGCCAGTGTCATCACTGCCTCGCGCCATCTTGGAACACCCTCAGATGAACGCCTTAACGAATCAAAAAACATTCAAATGACCAGTAGCGGTAAACCGACCATCGCGCGCCTGGACTTTGACACGCCAATGGATTGGCCTGGCAATCCCAACTTTATCACCGTCAATTTGCCCGACGGATCCTCCGTCAGCGGTGTCATCGCCGAACTGCAACGCCCGGCCGATGGGCCTGGATGGGTCACCTTTACGGTAGATGATTAGGCTTCATCCATGCCTTGCGCCCAGTCATCGAATTGTCGGACAACTTATTTGAATTATTTTTGACGTCAAATATCTGTAGTTCATGAGTATCAAGGAGGCCTCATGAAACACAACGACCTATTCACTATCGAGTACCAGCTGCATGGCGAGCCCAAGTCCTTCATCGTGCGCGCGCCGCGCATGGACAATGCCGAGGCTTGGCATTGGGCCAGTTGTGACGCTGGTGTGGCGGTCATCCCCAAATTCGGGCAACACACGTTCAAGCGTGTGTCCAAACCGATGGCGGAGAAATACGGCATTACCCAGGTGCGCTGGAGTGGCGCGGCACAGATTCAATGGGCGGAGGGCCTCAGAGGATGAACAGTCAGACTCTTGGTTACACAACTACAAACAGGCGGGACGACGAAGTCGCGCGAAATGCCGAGATGTTTTTCGAAGCGGATCGATTGGATGCGTTGGCGTACGAGATCATTGAGTCCTACAGCGGCGATGCGCATACGTGGGCGCGCTTTACCGAGGCGAAGAAACGTGCGGATGCGCAGCGTACGGTGGCCTATCGAGAGTGGATGCGAATTCATCGTTCCAAGCGGAAATAACGTCAGCCTGTGGGAGCTGGCTTGCCTGCGATAGCGGCCTGACAACCAATCAGGATGTCAGGCCGAGTGTATATCCCCTCGCGTTCACGCCCCTGACTCAGGGTCTGTTGAAGGCCCTCCAGGAGCGACACCGCCTTGCCTCTGTGCCTGTTGCCCGCCTGCCGGTGCCTGCGACTTATCGTTTCGCTTAGCCGCCGGCGGGCGCACCTTGCGCTCAGAAGGATTCGGTTCGTGGTGCTTCGAGGCTTCGCTCATACTGCCCTCCTCAATCACTGATCAAAGTATCGGCTTGCCACCCGTCACGCCGTAGCGTTCGCCGGAGATGTAGCTGCCTTCATCCGACGCCAGCAGCACATAGATCGGCGCCACTTCCACTGGCTGGCCTGGGCGTCCCAATGGGGTGTTGCCGCCAAAGTTTTTCACCATGTCCGGCGTCATCGTCGAGACAATCAACGGCGTCCAAATAGGCCCGGGTGCCACGCTGTTGACGCGAATCCCCCGCTCGCCGAGCATCTGCGCCAGGCCGGCGGTGAAGTTGGCAATCGCGCCCTTGGTGGCCGCATAGGGCAACAGGCTGGGGTTGGGCATATCGGAGTTGACCGAGCTGGTGTTGATGATCGAACTGCCCTCGGCCATATGAGGCAGCGCGGCCTTGCAGATGCGAAACATCGCGGTGATGTTGACGTTGAAGGTTTTCACCCAGTCCTCGTCGGGGATGTCTTCCAGCGATTGATAGGTCATCTGGAACGCTGCGTTGTTGACCAGCACATCGATGCGGCCGAACTTCTCCACGGTGTCGTTGACGATGGCCGTGCACTGCGCCGCATCGCCCAGGTCGCCGGGCAGTAACAGGCATTGACGACCCGCCGCCTCGACCCAGCGTGCGGTCTCCTTGGCGTCTTCATGTTCATCCAGATACGACACCGCCACGTCCGCGCCTTCACGTGCGAAGGCAATGGCCACGGCCCGTCCGATGCCGCTGTCGGCCCCGGTGACCAAGGCGATTTTATTGGCGAGCCGGCCCGAGCCTTGGTATGACTGCTCACCGCAATCGGGCATCGGGTCCATCTTGCGCTGCTCACCGGGTACGGGCTGTTGCTGGGCGTTGAAGGGTGGTTTTGGATAGCTGTTCATCAGAACGTCTCCTGGGTGGGTTTCTCTTTGCGAGGGTTCGCCAGGAAGCGAAGTTCAGACGGATTTTCAGAAAATCGGATAACCGTGCAACCGCGATGGCCACTCGTCAGTTTGATTAAACCTTCCGCAGGTTGCGTGCCTCAACCGGCAGTAAGTGGTCCGTCGAATGACCGGGTGGCTTCAAGGCTTTTTTTGTTGGCAGCAGGTTTTCAGCTATATTTCACTGTCGGTTCAGCCCTCGCCCACGTTGTTCAAGTTCTTCCCCCTACACCCGTCTTCCTGTGCGCCGTTATCCAAGGTTGGTATTTATGAAGTCTGCCCCCCCGCGGTCCCCCAACGTTCCGCAACGCAAAGATCTGACCCCCAGTAACTTGAATTTCCCGGTGGTGGGTATCGGTGCCTCAGCGGGCGGGCTGCAAGCCGTGAAAGCGTTCTTCGAGCACATGCCCAGAGACTGCGGCATGGCCTTTGTGGTGATCCTGCATCTTTCGCCCGACCATCAAAGCGTGGCAGACAAGATCATCCAGGAAACGACCCGCATGCCGGTGTCGCAGGTCAATGACGCCACGCCCATCGAAAAGAATCACGTGTACGTCATCTCCCCGGCGCAGCTCTTGAAGATGAACGATGGTTACCTGGCGGTCTCGCCTGCCGTGCGCGAAGGTGGATCGCACATTGCCATCGACCTGTTTTTTCGCGACCTGGCAGACACCCATAAAGAACGCGCGTTTTGTCTGATCCTGTCTGGTACCGGCTCAGATGGCGCGGTAGGGCTGTCGCGCATCAAAGAACAAGGCGGCATCACCCTGGTACAAGCACCGGAAGACGCCGAGTACGATGGCATGCCGCTGGCGGCCATCGAAACCCAGATGGTCGACCTGGTGCTGCCTGTGGTGGAAATGCCGCAGAAGCTGCTGGAACTGTGGCGCAATGCCCAGTCGATTGTGCTGCCCACCGCCAACGACCCTGAGATCAAGACCACCCCACCCAGCACCGAGCGCGATGCCGCCGTGGCCGAGCAGCTGTTGCTGGATATTCTGATCCAGTTGCGCGCCAGTACCGGGCATGACTTCAAGCATTACAAACGCGCCACGGTGTTACGTCGTATCGAGCGGCGCTTGCAGGTCACGGCCCAACCCGACCTCGCCACCTATTACAACTTCCTCCAGGCCAACCCGGACGAAACCAAGGCTTTGCTGGGCGACATGCTGATTGGCGTGACCAACTTCTTTCGCGACCGCGAGGCCTTCGAAGCGCTTGAGCGGGACGTGATCCCCAACCTGGTGAAGTCACTGGAAGACAGCGTGCCGCACCGTGAGGAGGTGCGCATCTGGTCGGCGGGTTGCTCCACCGGCGAAGAGGCCTACAGCCTGGCGATGCTGGTGGCCGAGCAACTGGCGCTGGACGCCAGCGGTGCAAAGATGCAGGTGTTTGCCACCGATATTGACGAGCGCGCCATTACCCATGGCCGCAACGGCGTGTACCCCGAAGCGATCATCACCGACGTACCGCCTCAACGGTTGCGCCAGTACTTTGCCAAGGAGAAGAACCAGCACTACCGGGTGCGCAAGGAAATTCGCGAAAAGGTACTGTTCGCCAAGCACAGCCTGTTGGCCGACCCACCGTTTTCGCAGATCGACCTGATCGTGTGCCGCAACCTGTTGATCTACCTGGACCGCGAAGTGCAACGCGACATCCTGCAAATGTTCCACTTCGCGTTGCGCCCCGGAGGTTACCTGTTTCTCGGCTCCTCGGAGTCGGCCGACGGCTGCCTGGACCTGTTTGTACCGGTGGACAAGCGCAACCGCATTTTCAGGGTGCGTGCCGGCTCGTCCGCCGTGCGTCGCGCCCCGACCATGCCGCGAGGCGGCTACCTGCGCCCGAGCGCCACGACGCTGGCGATTGAAACCAAGGTGCCCAGCAAGGTCTCGTTCGCGGACATCCATCTGCGCGCTCTGGAAAAAGCCGCGCCGCCCAGCGTTATCGTGAATATGCAGGCCGATATCCTGCACATGAGCGAAGGCGCAGGTCGATTCCTGCGCTACGTGGCCGGCGAGGTGACGCACAACCTGCTGACGTTGGTGCATCCCGATTTACGCCTCGATATCCGCACCACCTTGTTTCAGGTCCAGCAATCGAATAGCCCGGTGTCTTCGCGCAAGATCCGCATCCAACGCGAGCAAGGCCCCTTCCTGGTGGACATCAGCGCCCGCCCCTACCGCGATGAAGCGACCGAAAACGACTACGTGCTGGTGATCTTCCAGGAAACCGCCGTCGACCCACAGCTGCCCGACATCGACACCGTCAGCCAGGCCGAAAACGCGATCATGAGCAACCTGGAGCGCGAGCTGCAACGCACCAAGTTGCACCTGCAGGACACCATCGAACAGGCGGAAGTCTCCAGCGAGGAACTCAAGGCCTCCAACGAAGAAATGCAGGCCGTCAACGAAGAACTGCGCTCGGCCACCGAGGAGTTGGAAACCAGCAAGGAAGAGTTGCAGTCGATCAACGAAGAATTGCTGACCGTCAATTTCGAGCTCAAGACCAAGGTGGAAGAGACGGACAAGGTCAACGACTACCTGACCAACCTGATCGCGTCCACCGACATCGCCACGGTCTTTGTCGACCGCAACATGCGCATCCGTTGGTTCACGCCACGGGCCACGGATATTTTCAGTATGTTGCCGGTGGACACCGGACGCTCATTGCTGGACATCACCCACCGCCTCAATTACCCGCAAATGACCGAAGACGCCGCCACCGTGTTTGAGTCCCTGAGCTTGATCGAGCGGGAAATCAGCAGCAACGACGACCGCTGGTACATTGCGCGGTTGCTGCCTTACCGCTCCAGTGAAGACCACATTGATGGCACCGTGCTGACCTTCATTGATATCACCAAGCGGCGTCAGGCCGAAGAGGAACTGCGCCTGGGCGAGGAGCGCATGCGTCTGGTTGCCGAGAGCACCCACGACTTTGCCATCATCATCCTCGATGACCACGGCGCCATCACCGACTGGAACACCGGTGCCGAACTGATCTTCGGCTACACCAAGGACGAGGTGCTGGGCGCTTACTACGACCTGATTTTCTCCCCGGAAGACCGCTCCGCTGGCGTGCCGGAGAGCGAACTGCGCACCGCCCGCGAACATGGGCGTGGCGAAGATGAACGCTGGCATGTGCGCAAGGATGGCAGCCGTTTCTATTGCAGTGGCGAGGTGACGCAGCTCAAGAGCGACAGCTTGCGCGGCTACGTCAAGATTGCCCGCGACCTTACCGGCCACAAACGCACCCAGGACGAACAGAATCAGCGCTTGAAGGAAACCCAGACCAAAAGCCATCTCAAGGATGAGTTCTTCGCGGTGATGTCCCACGAACTCAAGCATCCGTTGAACCTGATCCAGCTGAACGCCGAACTGTTGCGGCGCTTGCCAGCCACCAAGGTCGCGGGCCCGGCCATCAAGGCGGTCAATACCATCTGCGAAGCGGTGTCCAGCCAGGCGCGGATCATTGACGACCTGCTGGATGTCGCCCGGGTTCGCACGGGCAAACTGAAGCTGAAAAAGCAACCGATCGACCTGATTCGCACCCTCAAGGACATTCACAGCGTGGTCCTTGCCGACGGTCATCGTCGCCAGGTCAGCCTTCAGACACCTTCGGTGCCGGGCCCGTTGATCGTTGACGTAGACCCCACGCGCATCGAGCAAGTGATCTGGAACCTGGTCAACAACGCCCTGAAATTCACCCCCGAAGACGGCCAGGTGCAGTTGGTGGTCAGCCGCTCGGACGGGCGCGCGCAACTGGACGTCATCGACAGCGGCGCGGGCCTGGCCCAAGAAAGCCTGGAAGAAATCTTCGACCTGTTCGGGCAAGCGGAAAACCAGCACCAGACTCACCAGCGCGAAGGCCTGGGGATTGGCTTGTCGTTGGTGCGGCAGCTGGTGGAGGCCCACGGCGGTTCGGTGAGCGTGCATTCGCGAGGGTTGGGCTTCGGTTGCACCTTTTCGATCTGGTTGCCGCTGTGCGAACAGCAGGATCATCTGCTGGATAGCGGCGCTACCCAGAACGAAGATCAGCGCCTCAATGGCCTCAAGGTTTTACTGGTCGATGATTCAGCCGAAGTCCTTGAGGTGCTGAACATGCTGCTGGAAATGGAAGGCGCCCAAGTGAGCGCCTTCAGCGACCCGTTAAGCGCACTTGAAACAGCCCGGGATGCCCAGTACGACGTGATTATTTCGGACATCGGCATGCCTAAAATGAATGGCCATGAGCTGATGCAGAAGCTGCGCAAAGTAAGCTACCTTCGACGGGCTCCCGCCATCGCCTTAACGGGCTATGGCGCTGGCAATGACCAGAAAAAGGCGACTGAATCGGGCTTTAATGCGCATGTCAGCAAACCCGTGGGCCATGACTCGTTGATCTCCTTGATCGAAAAACTGTGCCGCTCACGCCGTTAGGGTTTGGGCTGACGGTCAAGGGTAGATGAACTGAGAGAAGCGCACGGACGCCCCTGTTGGTCGCGACACCTGGGTATCCACGCTGCCCACCGTGTCGCTGCGCAAGGTCAGGTACAACACGGCCTGGCCGGCGCTGTCACTCAGCATCCAGACGCTTACACCCTCCCCGGCCGCCCTGGCCTTGAGCGGCTGCGGCTGGAGCGTCTCGATATTGAAACCGCGCAGCAGCTCACCGCTCAGCTCGACCTCCAGGGGTTGTTGCGCCTTGCCTTGCACATGAATCACCAGCCCATCGGAGGCGCCATTGCGTAAAAAGCGTTGGTACTCCACGCGCAACTGCCCATCGGCACTGCGCACTTCGCGGGTGCTCAGCGGCCCGCTGGAAAACAGGCCCGCCAGGCTCAGCCCCATCAGCACCAGCAGCGCGTACCAACCCACCCTTTCAAAGCGCCAGACCTTGCGCTGCAAGGCCATATCTTCCGGTACCGGGTAGTTGCGGCTCTGTAAGTCGTCGGGGTCTGGGTTGTTCATAGCGCGGCCCGGACTCAGCCCTTGCTGTGCTCGGGAGAAGACGGCCCCTTGGTGACACCCCTTGGGCCGGCAATCGCCCATATCGCGGCGCCCAGGAACGGCAGTACCACGACGACAGCACTCCAGCCTGCCTTGCTGGCCGATGCGTTATCGCTGCGCCAGATGCTGTTGATGATCCACGCGTCGAGCAGTACGAGGATCACTGCCAGGCCTATCCAGAAGTAAGTGGTTTGCATGATGCACCTCCAGGTTATGTAACTTTTGGTGCGCAGGCGCAGGCAGGGTTCATTATTTTTGGGCTTTCTGCCTGGCGCTTGGTTTGCCGCCATCATGCGGACAACTTCGCCGATCCATTCAGGAACGAACCGCTTTAAACAAGACAAGCTGAAACGTATCAGCTTTGGAAAAAGCACGAATTATGCACAAGTGCATTTTTAACCTTGACCCATAGCGACGAGTCCTCTAAATTCAAATAACTGTATATGAATACAGTATTTTGAATCCCTTCATGGACGAGGCTTACTATGAAAAGCACCCCTTCGAAATTTGGCAAAACACCCCATCAACCCAGCCTGTGGACCCGCGCCGATGCGCTCAAAGTCCATGCGGACGACCCCACCACCACCCAGCCGCTGGTCAGTGCGAACTTCCCGGTATTGAGTGACGAGGTTTTTATCTGGGACACCATGCCGCTGCGTGATATCGACGGCAACATCACCTCCGTTGACGGCTGGTCGGTGATCTTCACCCTCACTGCGGATCGCCACCCGAACGACCCTCAATACCTCGATCAGAATGGTAACTACGACGTCATCCGCGACTGGAACGATCGCCATGGCCGGGCAAAGATGTACTACTGGTTCTCCCGCACCGGCAAAGACTGGAAACTCGGCGGCCGGGTAATGGCTGAAGGGGTTTCGCCCACCGTGCGCGAATGGGCTGGCACGCCGATCCTGCTGAACGAACAAGGCGAAGTGGACCTGTACTACACCGCCGTCACGCCCGGCGCGACCATCGTCAAGGTGCGTGGCCGCGTGGTGACCACCGAGCACGGCGTCAGCCTGGTGGGCTTCGAGAAGGTCAAGCCACTGTTCGAGGCGGACGGCAAGATGTACCAGACCGAAGCGCAAAACGCCTTCTGGGGCTTTCGCGATCCATGGCCATTCCGCGACCCGAAAGACGGCAAGCTGTACATGCTGTTCGAAGGCAACGTGGCCGGCGAACGCGGCTCGCACAAGGTCGGTAACGCCGAAATCGGCGACGTGCCACCCGGCTATGAAGAGGTCGGCAACTCGCGCTTCCAGACCGCCTGCGTCGGGATCGCCGTGGCCCGCGACGAAGACGGTGACGACTGGGAAATGCTGCCACCGCTGCTGACCGCGGTCGGCGTCAACGACCAGACCGAACGCCCGCACTTCGTGTTCCAGGACGGCAAGTACTACCTGTTCACCATCAGCCACACCTTCACCTACGCCGACGGTGTAACCGGCCCGGACGGGGTATACGGCTTCGTCGCCGATTCGCTGTTCGGCCCGTATGTGCCGTTGAACGGCTCTGGCCTGGTACTGGGCAACCCGTCCTCCCAACCGTTCCAGACCTACTCGCACTGCGTCATGCCCAACGGCCTGGTGACCTCCTTCATCGACAGCGTACCGACCGACGACACCGGCACGCAGATCCGTATCGGCGGCACCGAGGCACCGACGGTGGGTATCAAGATCAAAGGGCAGCAAACGTTCGTAGTCGCCGAGTATGACTACGGCTACATCCCGCCGATGCTCGACGTTACGCTCAAGTAAACGGAGGCTGTAAGACAACGGGTTTGAATTCGATGACAAACCCGTAGTGGATAGCATCGAGATATCCCGTCTGATGCAACTTACCCCACCTCACTGGCTACAAGGATGTAGCCAGTGAGGTGGGGTGCGCGCTGTGCCTGTGGCGAGGGAGCTTGCTGCCGTAGCGGTCTGACAGCAGACGCTGATCTCACTGACACGCCGAGATCCAAATGTGGGAGCTGGCTTGCCTGCGATAGCGGTCTGACAGCCGACACCCTTACCTGAATAACGGATAGGCACGCGGTCTGATTCAACCTGCCAGTGGGCTGCCAGGCCGTCTTCGCAGGCAAGCCAGCTCCCACATTTGTACTGCGGGGAGTCAGGTAGATACGCCTAGGCTGACAAGCCGTCACGGGAGCAAGCTCCCTCGCCATAGGTCCAGCGTCACATCACCGTTGCTTGGAGATTCAGGAAATATAAATCCCCGCCCCATTCAACTGAGTCATATTCACGCTAACCAACGTCACAGAATTGTCCCCGAAGGACAGCAGCGCGTTGTCCTCGAACATCGAGACATGGGAGCGATAATCGTATTGCTGTCCCAAGTCAGGAATACCCATGAACACCAGCTTATCGCTGGCCTGGTACCCCTCGACCCGGTCATTACCAAAGAGGCCGTTGAACAGGAAAGTAGTGCTGCCACCACCCGACACCATCAGGTCATTGCCCACCCCGCCAACGGCGTGACCCACAATAAGCCAGGTCAGCGCCTGGCGGGTGATGTGTCCACGGCCTTTGCGCTGCTGCTCAAGGCCACCCAGGTCGTGCGTCCGCAAGCCGCCACCAGCATCGTATTGACCTGCACGATTTCCATCACCAGCCATTGGCTGAGCAAACGCCTGCCGGACATCACCTCTTGTGTCGGCGGCGCAGTTGCGCGGAGGATCGACCCTAGTTCCAAAGTGCGCAACCTCGACCATGGCGATGCTGATCTGGCGATGCGCTACAGCCCTCGCGAGCATGCACTGAGCCATTCGGCGCTGTTGCAGCACTTCATCAACGGTTTGCTGCGCGCCGCAGGGCAGCCGCCGGCATCCTCCGTCAGGTGTTTTTTTTCAGTTGCGCGAGGTAACGCTCCACTTCCCCCGATAACCAATGGGAGAACTCGCGCTGTTTATCTTCCGAACTTTCCCTGGGTGGCCACACCAGCCAATAGGGGTACGCGTACGGTGCACTGACGTCACACAGCTGGATCAGTTCGCCCCGCTCGATAGCGTCATGCACCAGGCTGCGCCGCTCCAGCGCGATGCCTTGCCCCAGGCGAACGGCTTCCAGCACCAGGTTGGAGTCATTGCTGCATAAACCCTTGCGCTCGCTGCCCATCTCGACACCTGCAGCCTCGCACCAGGGCAACCAGGACTCAGTGTTGTAGATGATGGTGCTGTCGACCACCTCCTGCGGTGTCTGCGGCAGGCGCCCGCCATTGAAATGAGGGGCGGCAACCACAACGACTTCATCATGAAACAACAGCTTTTGCTCGACGCCCTCCCACTCCCCCTTGCCCATGCGGATGCCGATATCCACTGACTCCTGATGCAGATTGGAGATGGTCAAGCTGGCTTGCAGACGAATGCCGATATCAGGGTAAAGCTGCTGAAACCCCGGTAGTCGCGGTAACAGCCAGGACCGGCCGAACGACGGCAGAACCGCTACCACCAACTCCCCCATCTTGGGCTGTGCCTGGATCAATCGGGTGGCCTCGGCGATGTCGCCCAGCGCTTTGCGGATCTGCAACGCATACAGGCGCCCATCCTCGCTGACTCGCAAGCCGCGCCCTTCGCGCACGAATAGCGTCAACCCCACAATTTCCTCCAGCACCTTGATCTGCTGGCTGATAGCAGAATGCGTGACGTGCAACTCCTTGGCAGCAAGGGTGACGCTCCCCAATCTGGAAGTGGCTTCGAAACTGCGCAGGCATGTCAATGGAGGAAATGCACTCATGTAAGCTCAGCTAACCTGTTCTGGTAAAAATTATCGATATTTTGAGGGCTATACCAACGTTAAAGTAACCTCAAATTAACAACTCCTGCCAGCCACGGGCGTCTTTGCGTTCCACCGTCACCTCGAGAACAGCGGAGCGTCTTCGATGAAAACCACCCTCATGGAACCAAGCCTCCGGACCACCCGCCTCAACCAGGCCCCGCAGGTATTACTGACGAAAATGGGCCAGGGGCGCCATGCCCTGAAATGGCTGGTGACCAAGGATCAACTACTCTCCTTCTGGCTGGAGCAGCAGACCTATGTGATCGCGCTGAAGGGCCGCCACTGGATGACGTCCCAAGGCATTGATGTCTGCCTGGAACAAGGGACTTTCACCTGCCTTGCGCCGGGCCTGATCCTGCTGGAAGGCGAAGGGGAAATTGCGCTGTACCTGGCCGACTACGAGGCCACCCCCCGCGCCTGGGGGTTGCTGCTCAACCTGTACAAGTACCTCAAGCATCCCCACTGCACGTTGAAAATTACCCTGACGTAAATGGAGGTTTCATGAAACTGGTCGGCATGCTGGACTCGCCTTACGTGCGCCGCGTAGCAATTTCCCTGGATCTTTACGGCGTCGACTTTGAGCATCAGCCACTTTCGGTATTCAGCACCTACGAACAATTTGCCAGCATCAACCCGGTGGTAAAAGCGCCCAGCCTGGTGCTGGACGATTCAACCGTACTGATGGACTCAAGCCTGATTCTCGATTACTTCGAAGCGTCGGCCCCGATTGATAGAAAGCTGTTGCCACAGCAAGCCAGCGCGCGCGTCCAAGACCTGCAGTTGATTGGCCTCGCCCTTGCTGCCTGTGAGAAAACCGTACAGGTCGTGTACGAACATAACCTGCGCCCCGCAGAAAAACTCCACGAGCCCTGGCTCGACCGAGTAACCGGCCAGTTGCTGGCCGCCTACTCGGCCCTGGAAAAACGCCTGGCTCATGCGCCGGATGCAGGCTTGACCCAAGGTGCCATCAGCGCTGCAGTGGCCTGGTCTTTCAGCCAGTTCACAGTGGCCTCAGTGATTAACGCCGAGGCCTTCCCGCACCTGCAGCGCCATGCTGGGAGGCTCGAGGAACACCCGGCCTTCAAGCGATACCCCATCGCATAAGCCCCCTGCAACGTACCGCGAGCCGGCACCTGCCGGCTCTTTGCCCTGCGCTCACATGAACGGCCTCTATGTACACCGTCTTTTTCTCACCCACCGCCAATGGCTATAAAATGCTGCTGATGCTGGAGGCCTTGGCGGTCAGTTATGACATCTGCCACATCCATCTCGCCGGCGATGAACAACACCTTCCCGCGTATCTGCAGGTGAACCCGAACGCCAAAATCTCGGTGCTGCTGGACAACGACAACCAGCAAGTGGTGGTGGAGTCTGCCGCGGTGCTTCTATACCTGGCGGAAAAACACGCACGTTTTGGCGGCACATCGCCCGTACAACGCTGGCAAGTGATGCAGTGGCTGATCTGGCAAGTCAGCAGCCTGGGGCCGATGACTGGGCAGAGTTACCACTTCCATCATCAGTTGCCCCAACCCGATGGGTACTCGGCTACGCGCTATCTGAACCAGACCCACACATTGTGGTTTTGGTTGATTGCGTAAGGCACCTGGCTGAACTTATCCGCGGTCGGCGTCGCAAAGCGGTCGCTCAGCAGTTGTTGCTCATGCGCCAATACATTGATCGCAAAGCCCTGCGCCGCAATCGGTAGCAGCGTCGCAGAGCCCGATAGCTGCTTGGGTTGTAGCCGATTTCCGTCAGCCCCAGCACGGTCCACCGTAGCTTGCGTCTCGATTTCCTCCAAGTGATTGTCGGGCTCTTTACGCGCTTCTAGACTCCGCCGCCGTGGGGCAAGTCCCTTTCCCATCATGATTCCCACAGGCGGCACGGCGCAGATTTTTTTGCCGCCGCCATTCGCAAGGAGAATTTCCTGGGCGGCGCTGAACTGAACTCAAAGCCGCGACCCCCAGAGGCCGTCAGGTCAACTGCTCGACGGTCAATAACCCGAATCACTGCATCCTTTCCATCACCATGGATCAGGACAGGAAGGTTGTCGGGTTTGAGGCCGATGCAGGCAAACCGCTGCTGCCCAGTGGTTACCAGTCAGTCAAATTTGGGCCGCCTTCGCCCTCTACGTTGATGCTGGCGAACAAAAAACGAAGCCTACCAACGTCATTTTCACCAACAAAGGATCGTCCTCGACAATGAAACCCGTCATCGTCGCCATCGCCCTACCGCTCTTTGCAGGCTGTGTCACGCCGAAATATTGGGAAGCTACCGGCGGCAACTCGTCCGATGGGCTGGTCCAACTCTCCTACGTACATACGCCATTCGAGCTCGGCCAAATCCGGGAATCCCAAGGTTTGGCGATCGCCACGGGGCGCTGCCAGTTTTGGGACTACGCACGCGCAGAACGCGAAGGTGCGGAGAAATCCGTGTGCCGAACGATGGGGCAATTTCATTGCCTGGAAACCACCGTGACTCAGGATTATCGGTGCCAAATGTGACATCCACCCAAAGCGCAACGAGGCAGTTTGGAAAACCGAATTAAAGGTGCAACGCGGGCGTGGACTCGCGAACGCCATGGACAGAAGGAACCCGGACACGCAGCGCAATCAGCAACGCAGCCAGCAGCATCAGCATCGCTGCCGCTATGAATACGCCCGCGCTGCCACCGAGGCTGAACACTGCTCCGCCAGCGGCGGCGCCCGTGGCGATGGCGGACTGCACAGATGCCACCACCATGCCCCCGGCGCTTTCCGCCTGATCAGGTACCGCGCTGGCGACCCAGTTCGACCACGCTACCGGCACACCGCCGAAGGCCAAGCCCCATATTGCCAGCAGTACTGCCTGCACCGGCAACGAGGGTGGCAACAGCACCAACGCCAGTGCTGCAACCCCGACCAGCGCAGGCATTAACACCAGAGTGGCCAGCGGGTGGTGCTCCAGCAGCCTGCCAGCCAACAGCGTGCCGAAGAAGTTCGCCACACCGAACCCCAGCAACATCAGCGACAGCCCTTGCGGGCCGATGCCGGTAGTGCCTTCCAGGAATGGCCGAACATAGGTGAACATCGCAAAGTGACCGCTATGCACCAGCACACAACCGAACATCCCCATGGCGATGCCCGGGCGCTGCAACACTTCGAAAACGGTGCGCAGACGTGTCGGCCGGCGCGGCGCGAGGCGCGGCAAAGTCAATGACTGAAAAGCCAGGGTCACCATGCCTACCGCCGCCGCTGCAAAGAACGCACTGCGCCAGCCGTATAGCCCACCCAGATAGCTGCCCAGCGGCACGGCAACAACCGTCCCGATAGCAATCCCGCTGAAAATGATCGACAGCGCCCGAGGCAACAAAGCACTCGGCACCAGGCGCATCGCCACCGCCGCAGCCATGCTCCAGAACCCGCCTAGGGCAATCCCCAGCAAGATGCGCATCAACAACAGCACCGCGAAGCTGGAGGAAACGGCGACCAGAAGATTGGAGGCAACCATCAGCGTTGAAAACCCCAGCAACACCCAACGTCGGTCGATACCGCGGGTCAGGCCTGGCGCCAACAAACCGGCGAACAGCGCTACCACTGCTGTCACCGTTACCGCCTGGCCAGCCAGTGCTTCGGAC
Organism: Pseudomonas sp. PA-1-3F; assembly: GCF_021609665.1. NCBI lineage: Bacteria > Pseudomonadati > Pseudomonadota > Gammaproteobacteria > Pseudomonadales > Pseudomonadaceae > Pseudomonas > Pseudomonas sp. PA-1-3F. The sequence goes on from NZ_WJZD01000007.1 coordinate 93,967, forward strand.
ACTCCCAGATCAGTCGCCATCAGTGTTAACAAACTGGCCGGAAGGTACTCAGCGGTCAGTAATCCGAACACCCCCATTGCCAGCGAGAAGACCGCCATCCACGCGGGGGCCGCAGGCTCCGCCTCCGAGAAGGCGCCGGGATGGCGGTTGGATACGGCATTACATATACAGTCAGTCATTGCATGGATCTCCAGTCTTCATTTCAAGCCGCAGTCTAGGCGCCGGAAACTGGATGATCTATGATCAAAAACCTCTAATTTTTGACTAAAACACCTGAACAATGTCTGCAAAACAGTTTGCTCTTTCCTCGGATCTCATCAACGAGCTGTTGCGCGGTATGCGCCTGCGTGGCGTCGAATACCGGCGTATACAAGCCAGTCCGAGTTTCGGTTTGGGCTTCGCTGAAAAACCTGGGCATGCCTGGTTCCATTTCATGGCGGTCGGCAATGCGGTGCTGCGAATGGAGGACGGCACCACCTACGCGCTGTCTGCCGGCAACGCCGTGTTCATCTCCCATGGCGCGGCCCATCAACTGTCTTCCCATGCGGACGCACCTGTTCAGGACATCGACGGTCTAGACAGCGTCCCCCTCGGTGACACCGTGAGCGCGGTGCACACCGCAACCGATGCCAGCCCAACGCCGAGCACTATTTTGTTCAGTGGTTGCATGGAGTTTGAACTGGGCAGTATCCATGGCCTTGGCAAACTGATGCCGGGCCTGATGTTGATTGATGCCGGCGGCCAGCGCTACCCTGGACTGGTGCCTATCCTGACCACCATGGAACGCGAGGTCAGCGCCGCACGTGTGGGCTTCGCCGGCATCCTCGCGCGGTTGGCCGACGTGGTGGCCGCCATGGTCGTTCGCGGCTGGGTGGAGTGCGCTTGCGGTAATGCCTCTGGCCTGGTCGCCGCCTTGCGCGATCCACGCTTGGCCGGTGCGCTGCTAGCGCTCCATCAACAACCGGGCCGCGACTGGACCGTTGCCCAGTTGGCAGAGCAATGCAATACCTCACGCTCAGCCTTCGCGGATCGCTTCCAGGTGACGATTGGCATGACGCCGCTGCGCTATGTCACCGAACTACGAATGCGGCTTGCAAGCCAGTGGCTGACCCTCGAAAGGCTGCCGATCGAAGAGGTAGCACAGCGCTTGGGCTATACATCCCAGGCCGCTTTCAGCCGCGCATTCAAACGCATTACGGGCAAGACACCGGGATCAAGTCGCAAGGTGAGGCAGCCCATTGTTACTTGACGCTGAGCGCACGTAGTCGACGATCTGTGCCTCTGAATCATTTAACGCCCGTTACGTCGAGTAATGGGTCACGGCAGTGCAACACCGGCTAAAGGACTGTCAAGTATGACAGTAGACGCCTGCGACGACTCACCTGAGAATGAACGCCACGCGGCAAGAATCCCAGCCTCTGATCCTGGGCCTGCACGTTTGCCGCCAGCACTCGATGAGAGGCTCAGTCATGGAGATCACTGAATGCCGCGCCGCAGACAACGTCATCTTGACATTAAAGCAGCCGATGAACGCGCGACGCACACGCCTGCTGTGCGGGTATCTGCGCCAGATCAATCCGCCGGCCGAGTATTTGATCCTGGTCGAGGAATGGACGGCGCAAGCCCATTACGTGCAGTTCAACCAGATTACAAGGTGCGCGCGCATGACCAAAAAACTGCGGCCACGCCTTGCCTGAGCATTCCCTCATGAAGGTACGTTCACGCGCCATCAGCGTAACGCTGGCGATCGGTTTGTTCACCACCATGGGGGGGCAGGCAGAACGCGGCCTCATTGAGCAGCCCCAGATGGAGCACCCTGCCCCCTTTACGAGCGCAGCGCCTCACCGATTTCTTCAATAGCAAAACCAACGTCATGCCCCGCACGAATCAACTCCGCGAACCGCAGCATCACTGAAGAGCCGACATCGTGGGACAGCGCCAAGGTCATCAGTTCGCGTATCGGTTCATCAAGCGCTGCTTCGACGCTGGGAGAACACGCCTGCCCTGTGAGCCAGGCAACAAGGGACGAGACCCTATGGCCAGGGGTATCTTCATCAACACCCAAAATCTCGCCTAACACCATTCCCAGTGTGCCTGCAGGATGTTGTTCCGGGCGGCTCCAAGTCTTGAGCTCAATTGACTCTCGCTGCACCTTTTCCAAGTTCCGCCGAATCTTTCCAGGAATGGTCGCCGCCGCTTTGGGGCGATTGTAGTACTCGCGGTTAGCTAAACTTGCGGCATCCCTGACAACCTTCCAGGCCACCGACCAAAGCTGTGAAACACTGTAGGTATGCAAAGCTGCGCGCATAGTACTTTTGATTTCTGCCAGCTCTTGTTCCGACAGATCATGGTTATAGAGTTCGCACTGAGCGCCCAGATAGCGCATGACATCGGCGACTGCGTAATCAAGCCACAGGTTGAACAGCCCGTCAGCATCGGTATACACCCTATCCGACAGGTTACGAATGACCTCGTCCGCACGCCTTGATGCGACATCTGGCGCCAAACGATAGACAACCTGGTCCCTCAACACCCAAATCTCATCGCCCTCCCAATAGTAGGTGCCCGGGCTTGCTTTACTGGGGTCATCAAGGACGAGCCCAGCCTCACGCAATTGCAGCATGAAGTCATCGACATATCGAGGCGCCAGCCCTCGACAATCACCCGGTCTGAAGCCGCCATTGGTCAACCTCGGGGTAACAGCCCTGTCCAACGCCAGCAGAAGCACCACCTGATTATCCGGGACCGCTGAGTAGTCCACCGTACGGGTTAACTGCTTGCGTACGTATTCGGCCAACTGCCGTTCAAGCTCTGCGGCTTTGGTCTTTTTAGCCTCAAGCGCAATGGCGTCATGGTCGTTCTGACAAAGCGTACAAAGCTTCGTGGACCGTTGAGGGACCTTTTTGGCCACTGAGCGATTTTTGATTTCGATCAATTCCGCACACTTGGGGCAGACCTGATTATCATCGAATGCATTGCAACGTTGCCGTACGAAGCTGGCGAGTGTAACGCCTGGGGCCATTTCAATAACGTCCGTCAGAGCACTCACTTTTTCAAGGTACTGCCCTGACTCATCGACAGCCCAGTACCGCTCGATCAACTCAATTTCTTTAGGGTCTTCGGTCAACATTTGCAGCTTGATTGCCATGTAAGCAGTCCTGTTCCGCGTGTGATTATTTCGCACCCAGTCATCGCTGACTTATGGGCGTTCATAGGTGAGAGCTGTTGCGGCGAGCCTCTCGACCTTGTTCGGTTTTTTCTTTATTTGACGTTCTTCCAACAGAGTCCTGGGCAATACAAACCCTTCAAAACTGCGCTGTGTAATCGGGTTATTAGCCTTCTCCGCTCCAATCCGATAACGCATCAACCCATCGGCGACTGAAAAGGTCAGGTCCACACTGGTGTCGGTGCGGCCATTTAGGTGCCCGCGACTCAGCAGCCGAAACAACGACCACGGCCCGCGGTAGCTCAGGCTGGCGGTGTTGCCGGTGCTATGCACCAGAGTCAGTTGACTGCCATTGCTGTTGCCCAGGCTGTTGGGCCACACCAGACCGGTGCGTTGCGGCGCGCCGTGCTGGTAGGGGATCAGTTGGCCGTCGACGCTGAGCATGCTGCTCAGGCGAGTGGCGCTCAGGGCCAGGGGTTCGATGGTGAGTTGCACGGCCAGGTGGCCGCGATGGTTGAAGAAGGTGTCGCGGATGCGCTCGGCCTTTTTCAGTTGCTCCAGCACGTCGCTGCGTACCAGGTAGCCGCCGAGGCTGTCGGAGTACAGGGCATCGAGGTTGTCCTTGAGGAACACGTTCAGGTATTGGTCGTGGAACTGCTGCAGACGCCCCTGCGGACCGAAGAAGGCTTCGAAGTCTTCCAGCGAGGCGTCCTCGCCACTGGCCTTGAACGGATAGCGGCCCGCCAGACGCTCGCGGTAGAAGCTGTAGATTTCAATGTCCCAGCGTTTTTCCAGCTCGCGCAGGGCGGCGATCACCAGCACTTGCGAGGTTTGGTCGGCGAGTTTTTTGACATGCTGATTCAACGGCTCGGGCAGCCCCACGGCGACGCGTTGCAGGTTGGCGATGGGGTCGGCGCGGCCCAGGGAGAAGCGGTTGAGCACGGTTTTAAGGGCGGCTTTACCGGGGTCCGGGTTGTCGTGCACGGCTTTGGCGTAGTCATAGACGGCGCTGACCGAACGCAGGGTTTCTTCGTAATAGGACGGCTGCTCGCCTCGTGCGGTGATCAGCTCTGACAGACTTGAGAATGCGCGCCGAATCCCTGCTGCTTGTTGTTGCCCCTCGGGCACCTTGTCCAGCTTGAGCGGCGTTTGCCCTTCAGCCAGGGGCACGGCCGGGTAGATCACGCTGTTGTCACGCAGGGTTTCCAACAGCCGTCGTAGCGGTGCAGCCGGGCCGGTAACTTGTTCCAGCACCGCCACGCCGTGGCTGAGGTCGTCAAAGTCGGTGACCGCGAACTGGTTCAGCGCACGCCGCCAGCTGTCGACGTAGTCGGCGCTGTACAGGGCGCGGATACGCTGGGTCAGCACTTTGCGGTCTTCGTCGGAGTAGTCCAGGCGTTGGCGTTCGCCGAGCACCCACTGGTCGATCATGGCCAGTTCGATGATGCCCTCGGTGCCGGGTTCAAAGTAGTCCTTGAAGCCCTTAGCGGTGAGCAGCGGCGGCAACTGCAGCCCGCTGCCCTCTTGATCAGTGTTGAGCGGGCGATAGACGATATCGAACGCCGGGCCGACCTCATTGCGCAAGTCCAGCGGGCGATGCAAACGCTCCAGAGCGTCCTGTTTCAGGCTCATATAGACCCGTTCGGCCATGGGTAACTGGCGCAGTTGCTGCTGCACTTGAGTGATGCGCTCGCGGTAGTTCGGCAGGTCGGCATCGGCGTATTTCAGCGCGTAGCCCAGGTGCCCCATCAGATCGGCTTGCAACTGGCCCTGGCCTGGATAGGCACGCTGCCATTGCTTGGCGACCCATTCTTCGACGATGGCCGGGCGGCGGTTTTGGCGTTCTTCGAGCATGCGGTAGACGCGCAGGGCCGCCAGTTGCTGATTGCTGCCGGCGGGCGCAGTATTGATGGCCTCAAGCACTCCGCTGGCAATTGCGGGCAGGAAGCGTTTGGACAATAGATTTAGATAAGCCTCATCCACGGTAGGGCCAATCGCCCTCCCCTGGTACAACCCCATATCCGATAGCAACGGCCAAGCCTCACGGTAGTCGCCGTAAATCAGCACCGCATCACGGATCTGGTCCAGGGGCAACAACAGGTTGCGCCCGGTGGGGTCGACCTTGGCGTCGATGTCCCGCTCACTGAACTCCTGACTCTTGGCCAAGACGTTGGCCGCCTTGTCGCGGTTGATATTGAAGTAAAACTGCCAGGTGCCGATGACGACCAAACAGCCCAAGGAGGCGACGCTGAACCCGGCGATCAACAACCGCCGCTTGCTGCGGGCCACCTTGATGTTGTCGCCCGCCAAGCCTGCTTCGGGGTAGATCACGCGCTGGAACAGTTGCTGGGCAAAGTAGATGGCCGTGCCACCGACTGGTTTGACTTCGGGTGGCGGTGGCGGCAGTTGATAGGCTTGCCCCGCTTCTTTGACGAAGGCGTTGCTCAGGGTGCCTTGCTGCAAGACCGAGGAAAAATACAACCCGCGCACCAACGCCGGCGTGGTGAAGCGATCGCTGCCGAGCATTTCACTGAGGAAGCCGAACAGGGCCGGGCGCAGGCCCGCCATCTGATGCATCAGCGCCTGCAAGCGATCACACTCATCCAATGTGCGCGACGCCCTGGTGCTGTTGAAAACCTGCTCGGTCAGGCAGTCGACAAAGGTTTGGTATTGGTGCGTCAGCTCTGCCAGCCAGGCATCGAAATCATCCACTGCGTCTAGACTGAAGGTGAAGCCCAGCAGGTCTTCACGCCCACTGCGCGACAACCGGGCGAAGAACTCTTCGAAGCCTTCCAGCAGGTCGAACTTGCTCAGCGTTATGTACACCGGTAAGCGCGTGCCCAACTGCCGCGTCAGTTCAAACAGCCGGGTGCGCAGCAGGTTGGCGTGGGCCTTGCGTTGCTCGGGACGCTGCGCCAACAAGGCCTGCACATCGATCACCAGCACCACGCCGTTCAATGCTCGACGGCTGCGGTTGCGCGTTAGCCAGTCGAGCAAGTGTCGCCATAGGCGCGGGTGGGTGCCGGCGGGCAATACCGGTTTGACCTTGCCCTGCTGCTCGATGTCTTCAGCCGGTGAATCCGAGTGACTGAGGAACTCACCCGGCGGGTCGATCAAAACTGCTTCGTCGCCAATCCACCAATCCACCGGATAGGCCAGTTGCTCTTCCTGATGGGCCCGGACCCCGGCCTTGGTCACATGGGACAAGGCGAAGCTCTGGTTGGAACGTGTGATCAGGCTGGTCTTGCCGGCATTTTCCTCGCCGAGCACCAGGTACCACGGCAGCTGATAGAGCGAACGGCGGCGCTCCATGTTGTTCAGCAGGTTGCCCAGGCTCCGATCCAGGGCCCGTTCCTGCGCCTCGATATAAGGTAGGCAAGGATCGGCCTGTACCGCGGCCTCATGCTGGCGCTCAACCTGCGAACGCTGATAACGATTACGCACCCGCCACGCCCAGATCAGCAGCGGCACCACCAGCACCACGACACTGGCCGAGACACGCATCGCCAGGTCACCCAGCGGCTGATGCTCGCGCCAGGTCCACTGCGGGCCCAGCCACCAGATGGCGATCAATAAAAACACCACGCCCAGCAGCACCAGTACCGGCACAGCCTGGTTGAGCTGACGCAGCACCGGCAGGCCCCAGCGTTTGAGGTAACCCCAGACCATTTTCATGAATCGCTCCTAGCGTATTTGTAGAGTTCGTTGCCCACCGACAGGCTGAACATGACCCCCTTTGCTCTCGCTAACACCCTTCCCATGGTCATGGCTTGCGCTCCGCAAAACTGGCGATGAACTCATCAAGAATTCGTTTACTTTCGGCCGCCTCTTCGCGGCTAGGCCCGCGGGGGTTGGACCAAGGATCAGGCTTGGGCTCGACCGCGCCGTAGCGGATGCGCACGGACTTGAGGATCGCGTCCCAGACGGCCATGGCTTCGTAGTCGGTGAGTGAGGGGTTTACGGGTTCTGCTCGTGGAGGCCGGTCCGGGCGTTGCCACAGCGGTAGTTCGTAGCCTTTGTTGGCGAAGTTGGGAAGTGTCCAGCGAACGAGGTCTTTTGGTTTATTCGGATCAATGGCGGAGCGTTTTTTTCCGCCTGCCGACAACCGAAAACTCATTGCCGGACGACTCAGTGAGGGATTGTCGCGATAGTTTTCGCTCACGAAGAGTATTTGACGGTGAGTGTCGTCACTGAAGCCAATCAAGGACTCTTCCGCTTGCATGTCGGCCAGAGTGATTTTTCCTGCCCGCAAATTTTCATAATCACCAGCGAGAAATATTTGCGTGTCTTTTTGAGTACGAACATGCAGACGTTCTTCATCATCCGGTGATAACGCATTGATGTAGACATTCAGCGCCACATCCGATGCTGGGGGACGAAAGTTGAAGCTGGCGATTTCCTGATCGTGATGACTTCGGATCACGATGGGGCCTAAGGCGAAGCCCGCACCTGCGTTCTTTGGTACGGCAACCTTGAATATTTCCTTGGATAGCTTTAACAACCGAGCCTCAACCGGGGCTGTATCACCATCATAGGATTCGGCGCGAAGCATGACGTAGGCATCACCTACCAGCAGATGGAACTCATGAACGAACGTATCCGGGAGTTCGCTGCTCTCGAAATACTGTAGCGTTACTCTTTGCGGTGCGATCCGTACTGCTGAAACCAACATGGGCACATCAGACTGCTTATAGTTTTTGATCGCAGCGATTCGATGGGCCCGCTCGTTCAATGCGGCATCAAACCGCGCCTGCGTGACGCCTTCTCCCAACACACGTACCTCAACGAACGAGTGATCGGCGCCCAATCCGTAGTAGAGCTTCACATCGCCGCCTCCACTCCAATTAGCGGGCAAATCGATCAGCCCACGGCCCAGCGCCCAGGTGCGCATATGGGTAGTCATTTCGCTCACGTTGTTTTTCTCCTGTTGGCTGGGTTGTTTGAAGGCCGCGCATCCGGTGAGAGCCCCCAGCACCAGGCATGCAAAAATAACCATCAGCTGACGCATAGGGGCCTCTTGGCTTTCGCCGCAATTTTGATGAGTGAATAGAGGGTGAATTGCTGCGCTAACGGGTTGGCATAGGACGCTTCATGATCAAAGCCGGGCGCCTTGATTTGCTGGCGAACGCCACCGTTGCGCGCCTGTTTTATCGGCGCGCTGCCCGAACTGACCGGTACGGTGCCGTCGCCGGAGCCGTCCTGCATTTTGCAATGCAGCTCCCAGTAGCTGGTGTGCAGGGTTTTGACGGGCGCATCGGGATCGCCACGCATGGGCGGAATGGATTGCTCGTGGCCGCCAACATACACAGGGTTGCGGCCATCATCCCTGACCTGATGCATCTGCAAATTTGAAACCTTGAAGCTATCGGGGCGCGAACCGTGGGGGCCATTGACGTTAGCCCCCCGGGTCATTTTCCAGGTGATGGACTCGAAACTGGGGTGCTTGTCTTCGCTGCCGTAGTAGACGTAGGTTTGGGGGTGGTAGGAGCCACTGATATCTTGATGAAAGGTTTTTGCTCTCTTAATGTTGCCCGCAAATATCTTCCACGTGATCGAATCCCCATCCTTCGGCGCCAACCATTCCTCACGCAGCAATCCCCACCAACAGTCGCGACGTAGATAGATCTCCTCATAAGGATCTTTTACAGGTTGGCGTGGCATTGCCGAGATACCTTGGTCGTCGATCAACCTCAGCCAGCCGGGTGTGTAATCCTGGGTCGGCAGCAATTGCAAGGCCCCAGGAGCCTGGGCGAAGACCGCCGTGACTTCTTGGCCGGTCGGACCAATCACTGCACCGGCAACGGGGTCTTCTTCTCTCATGCCTACCTTGCAACGACGATAAGCGACAGGCGCGCCTGTCGCGGGCATGACGCCATGCACGACGCCGGCAATTTTGTCGGCCATACCCGGCAGCTGTGCGCATCGACGGGCCACCAACCCGCCCATCGAATGAGTCACCAGAATGACCTGCTGACAATTGCGACCGTACTGGCGCATCATTTCGTCAATGCGTTCGGCCAGCCTTAATGCCGCCTGCTCGTTTGAATCCAACCAGTTATACCCACACGCATGCACCGGCATTCGATAGCCGCCTCGCGCCAATAACTCATCCGAAAGAATCGACGGCAACTGGCTGGCGAGGCTGGCGCCCAGCCCTGGCATACCAATGGGAGTTTCGGGTTTTAACCGAGTGATGTGAGTTGGCCCCGGCTCGACGGCAACTGTATGCAGGTGCTCGGGCCGGATGTCGAATTGTGGCCATTGGTGGGGCAGGAAATTACTATTCAGCGTTTCTTCCAGCCAAAGCAGAAAAGCGTGGTAGCTGGTTTCACTGACCTCACCCCAACCACGTTCTTCATAGCGTGTTTTCAGGGCCTGAAGGGTATTTTTCCGGTCCAGCCCAGGCTGTGCCAGAACCGTACCGGCAGCGCGTTTAGGCACCGCGCCGTTGTTGTCAACTTCCACCCTGGCCGGGTGCAAGAGTTTTTGTCGTACACCGGCTTTTTTGTTGATCCAGTTCAGGGCCAGCCACATATTTTTACCCATGAAGCCCGCATCCAGCCGCCAGACAGGTGTGCCCTCTTCCCCCGGCTCCTCGCCTTCCTGCTCCTCAGGCTTACTCTTCAAATTCGACCCCATAATCCCCGGCACAAATATCACCGGCAGAATCCCGTCCGGCGGCAGCATGCATAAAACCGGGTCGGTGATATGGCTGGGCGTCAATGCCCAGGTATGCACAGGATTACCCCGAGCGTTATAGGTCATGGGCGCAACACGATGCGCCGATGGGTTATCGGTCATGCGGGTTCTCCGGTATTCAGCCATTCCAATACAAGCCCTTCCAGCGTCATGCCCTGTTGCAGGGTGACGAAGCCTTCAGCATCGGTGCGGCCTTCAAAACGTGCGCCATCCTTGCGAAGCAATGCATAGGCGCGGTTTCGGACAGGTTTCCCGTCGGTGAAGAAGGTCTGAAAGCGTTCGTTGAACGATGTGCTGGGCCAGCTATTGAGTTCCGTAGCAGCATTGCTTGGGTCAATGAAGTACTTGTTCGCAGCCTTCACCGTAAAATTGCCAGGCATTCCCAGTTCGATATTGCTGCCCTGCATCTTGATATAGGCCCCGCCGCACAACAGGGTGATGTGCTTGTCTGCCGCCACCAGCACGTGTTGCTGGCTGGCGCTGATTTCCACGCTTTGGTCCGCCTGCACCTGGATACTGTTGTGCTGGGCCTGCAACAGCAGTTGGCCCTTGTGGGCGATATGGCGCATGTCGCCACCCTGGGCAAACAGGCCAATTTCGTCACCCGCATTGATCACCACTTTTTTGCCGGCGGTGAGTTGCTGGTTTTGTTGCGCCACGCTGTCGATGTGCTCGCCTGCGCCCAGGGCGATATTGCGGGACGTCGCAGCAGCGATGCCGGCAGGCCCACTTAACGCGATGAGGGGTTGCGTGCCATCGTCGGAGCCATTGGTCTGATCATTGGCACCATGGCCGAACGCGTTCACGGCATCAGTCAGGGACTGTTGCGGCTGCGAGTCCTGGGCAATTCCTTGGGCATTTTCAGCAGAGGCTCCCAGCTGTTTGGCCAATGTCAGGGCGGCTTGCAATACCTCAATCACCTGCTGGCGTTCCAGTTGACCCGCGCCGGCCTTCAGTTGAGCTTCAGCGGTCAGCAATAATCCTTTTGCTGCGCGTAACGCGCCGTGGCCATCCGTACGCAACTCAAAACCTTCCCCCCTAGGTTTACCGCCACCATAGTGGCGTGGATGAGTGAGGTAACCCAGATGCAGCGCGCTATGTTCGTGATCACTCATCAGCGCCGCACTGATTTGCGCAGTGGTGTCGTCAATGCGCAACTCATTGGCTCGTGTGCCCTTGAATTCGCGACTTTTGGTCGTCGCTACGGCGTTTAGCTTAGGTAGCTCGTAGGGCGGCAGATTGGTCTCGCGGTAGGTGCGGCCCGTGGCGATGGGCTGGTCAGGATCACCACTTAGGTAGCTGATCACCAGCTCCTGACCTACCCGCGGCACAGCCATGGCGCCCCAGGTCGCACCGGCCCAGCCCTGAGCTACACGAATCCAGCATGAGCTCTGATCGTTGTTTTTATCGGTGCGGTCCCACGGGAATTGCACCTTGACCCGCCCCCATTTATCGCAATAGATCTCTTCCCCTGGAGGCCCGACCACGGTGGCGATCTGGGGGCCGTCGATGCACGGTTTGTCACGTAATGGAGCTTTCCAGTCAGAGGTCCAGCGGATGGCTGTGGCCTTCAGTTCATAGGATGTGCCGCTGTCACTGCCAAACGCTTCTTCCTGCAAGCTAGTGTGCTGCTTGCCTTCGTGCTTGATGGCGATGGTGCGCCAGCGATCATTGAAGTCCTCGCGTGGGTGGTCGCTGAGATCGAACGCCAGCCCCGGTTGCAGGCGGGCGTCATCACCTTCCACATGGGCCAACTTGGCGTCGTTGCGCAGGGCTGCTAGGCGGGTCTTGGTGAAGGGTTTACCGGCAATGTCGCGCTTGTAGCGCCCGGGGTAGTCGTAGCGTTCGTAGTCCTTGTGCTGGTTGTTCAGGTCCTGGTCGCCGGTGGCGGTGTGCTGCTGGTTGTAGCGCGGGTGAGTGAAGGTGTAGTCGCGCTGCACCTGGCGCGCAGTGCGCACTTGTTCGGTGTAGTGGAAGCGGGTCAGTGCCGGTTCTGTGGCGTCGCCGCCACCCATGGACTGGTAGATCACCGGGCAATCGGTGTGGGTGCCAATAGTGCCCAGCCCGCCAACGCGGTCGGTGAGGACCAGGGTGTGGCCGTCGGCGCGGTGTTCGAAGGTGTAGAGCAGGCCTTCTTCGGCGGCGAGGCGGGCGATGAAGTCGAGGTCGGTTTCGCCGGCCTGTACGCAGTATTCACGGGGTTGGTGTTCGAAGCAGATTTCGCTGCGGATGTCGGTCAACTTATGCTCGGCCAGCATGCTGGTGATGATGTCGGGCACGGTCTGGGCCTGGAAGATGCGCCAGTTGGAGCGCAGATCGAAACGCTTCAGGGTCGGCTCGACCACGGCGGTGTAGCGGGTGCGGCGAAAGCCGGTGTCTCCCTGGGTGAACAGACTCACCAGGCCGTGGACGTAACGTACCGGGGTCTCGCCACGCCAGAGGGTGAATAGCCCCGCCAGGTCGAGCACCCGACTGAAGTCGACAGCGGCGTTGTGGCTGGCCAGTTCCAGTTCCAGTTTGAACGGCTGGGACAGGCCTTCTTCGAGGGTGAACGAGACCACTTCGAATGGATCGCCCTGCAAGGGCTCAAAAGTGAAGCGCAGGTCGCTTTGGCGGGGCATTGTGGCTAATCCTTACGTTCACTATTAAAAACTGCAACTCTTTGATACAACTCCGGCTCCCACCCCTGCGCAGTGGTATCGCGCATCAGTCGCGCAACGTTGGCGTACAGGTCGTCCGCCAGCCACGACAAGCCACGCGAGGCCAGCAAGTCGGCGGCAATCACCGTGGCGTAGCTGCGCTGGCGCGGGGCATCTTGGGTGGCGTGCAGGTCCTGCAGGCGCAGCAGTACTACTTCCACGCCTTCGGTGTTGAGTTGGGTGGCCAGTTCGTCGCGCAGGCCGGCGTACTCCTGCACCGGGCTGCCGGTGGTTTGCGCCTGGTCGGCACCGGTGATCCAGGCCTGGGTCTGCGCATCCACGAACGGTGTGCCGTCGCTAAAGCACAGTTCCAGCAGGGCCGGTAGGCGGCAGACAAACCGCTCGCAAGTCTGGCGAATGGCGGCCGCCACCTCTTCCATCGCCAGGCGCGAGGCGACCTCTGCGGCCAGGTAACTGCCGCGTAGCCAGTACGGCGAGGCGCAGACGCTTTTTTCGATACGCAGCAGCAGGTTCGGCTCGATGGCGTTGTGGTTCAGCGCGTCCTGATAGCCGTCGACGATATCCTTGGGCACGGCGGTCAATTCGGTGCGACGGTCGCGGGTGATGGGCGGCGCAGTACGCAAATGCGACCACAGGCCGAAGCGGCGCAGTTGGTAGCCGGTGGGGTCGTAAGGGTCTTGTTGATTGATCTGCTCGGCCATGTTCAACACGGCGCGGCGTTGTTCGCGCTCATTGCTCGGCGCTTGCGGTTTGGGGCGGGTGAAAAAGGCTGACTCCAGCACACTGCCGGAGGTGGCCGCACGGGCGGGCTCAGTGGCAACGCCCGGCTCGCTGTATTTGTCCAACTGGCGTTGCAACGCGTCCAACGGGGCCGGGTCGAGCTTGGCGCTTTCGGCACAGCGTTGCAGGTTGGCCAGGGCCAGTTCCGCCGCGGCTTGGTAGGCCGGTTCAAAACTGCTGCGCTGCAGGGTCGGCAACACCTGCTCCAGGTCGCCCAACAGGCGCTGCACTTGCTTGCGCTTGTTCAGGTAACCGGTGGGGCCGGGCTTGGGGTGAGCGCTGTCCCAATACAACTCGACCATGCCGGCCAACAAACCCAGGGCATCGGCCCAGCGCGCCCATTGCCGGGTGCGCAGCCACACCACCTGCAGGTGCGCGACGACGCGCCAGTGCTTGCACTGGGTCGCAAGGTACTGGCGGGACGCTTCGTCGATATACGGCCAGTCGATGTCGCCTTCACGCAGGCCGCCAAGCTTGACCATCTCCTGGTCGATGGCCTGGTAGGTTTCGTCCTCTACATCGAAATGCCCGGCAGGTTGCTCCGGGTCGATGGGGGTCAGCAGCAGCTTGACGGTGTCCGCCGGCACGTCGATTACCAGCGACATACTTGGCGCTCCTGTTCGATCAGCTCACCCAGCCCTTCGGCGTCGAAGACCAGGCCGTGCAGCCGCGGATAGTCGCTCTCCAGTCGTAGACGCTGGCCGCCACCCATATTGCGCAACAAGGCAATCGCCTGCAGCCCGCGCCCGGCATCCACCACCAGACCCGCGTCGTCCAGCACCTGCCACTGATAAACCCCGGAGACCGGGCGCTCATCCTTGAACAGTTGGATGCGAATCTTGTTGGGCTTGGCCGGTTCATCCAGCACCAATTGCAGGCGCGAGATTTTCGATTCGCAACTGATGGCCAGGTAAGGCCGAGGCGGTAGCGCGCCCAATGCTGGGGCTGAGATCACCAGCCGCTGTTGCTGGTCGTTGTCCGGCTCCGGGAATGACGACAACAGAAAGCGCTGATCCTCGGGTGGACGCTTGGCCTCATTGCGCTGGACCAGATCGACAATCGGCAGCACCCGGCCCAGGGCACGTGGCGGTGCAAGTGGCTGATGAATGGGCGTGCCGGCCGCCAGATCAAAGCATTCCAGGCGCTTCAAGGGCGAGACGATGGCAGGGCAATCCTGGGTCGCTGCCTGCGCCTCCATTACCGCCACAACCGTCAGGCAGAGCGCCCATTTCCATCCTCGCCATCCGTTGCGCATCAACGCCTCCTGAATATGCCCCGTCGAATCCAAACCGGATACTTTTCAACTCTAGAACTAACGTGGTGTAGACCAAAAGTTAAATTCATTAACTTGCAAAGCGTCACCCGCCCTCAATGGATAGGCAAGTAAAAGACGCACAACACACTGCCAAATCGAGAATAAAAAGAGGCCTCTTTCAGATAATTCCATAGCGAGCGTAGGAAATTTATAAATTCTTATCGCGATGCTTTTTCCTACATCCAAAGCCCACGAATCGCGTCCATTTCGTCCTACAAGACAAACCTTGCAACAGCTGGTTCTAATACGCCGACCTTACGAAAAGGATTTTTCCCATGTCGAAAACTCATGGTTCTGTCGCCCCCAAAGAACGCGTCAACATCAAGTACGTCCCAGCCACAGGCGATCAACAAGCAGAAGTAGAGCTTCCCCTGAAGCTGTTGGTTACCGGCGATTTCAAAGGCCACGGTGAACTAACCGCCCTTGAAGACCGGCAATCCGTTCGAATAGATAAAGACACCTTCAATGAAGTACTCACCAAAGCCGAAGTTGCTCTGAACATGGCGGTGCCGTCTGTTCTGAACAACGACCAAGACACCGACTTGAACGTGCAACTTCAATTCAAAAACATCAATGACTTCGGCCCCGATGCGGTCGCCCGCCAAGTACCGGAGTTAAACAAGTTGCTGGAACTGCGCGAAGCCTTAGTTGCGCTCAAGGGCCCGATGGGCAATGTCCCGGCCTTTCGTAAACACCTGCAAACCCTGCTGACTGATGAAACCGCCCGTCAACGCCTGGCCAGTGAACTGAACCTGGTGCTCGACGCGCCCAACAACTGACTTGAACGCCCTTCTAAACGGAGTACTCCCCATGCCTATGGAAAGCGCCGCCGCCCAAGTATTGGTGGCTGACGAACCCCTGTCGTTGCTCGACCAACTGCTAGCCAACACCACCATTCGTCCGTCCCAGGAAGGTTATGCCGTGGCCCGCCAAGGCGTGGCCGCGTTCATCAGCGAAATACTGCAAAGCGGCGATCACCAGCAGCCGGTCAACAAGCACCGCGTCGACCAGATGATTGCTGAAATCGACCGCGCCCTGGGTAAGCAGATGGACGTGATCCTGCATCAGCCGCAGTTCCAGCAACTGGAGTCGTCGTGGCGTGGGCTGAAGCTGCTGGTGGATCGCACGGACTTTCGCGAAAACATCAAGCTGGAAATGCTGCACGTCACCAAAGAGGAGCTGCTGGACGACTTCGACAACGCCGGCGACATCACCCGTAGCGGCTTGTACAAGCACGTCTACACCGCCGGCTATGGCCAGTTTGGCGGCGAACCGGTGGGCGCCATCGTCGGCAACTACACCTTTGGCCCCAGCTCGCCGGACATCAAATTGCTCAGCTACGTTGCCTCCATCGGCGCCATGTCCCATGCGCCGTTTGTGTCGGCGGCCGGGCCTGAGCTGTTCAACCTGGAAGGCTTCCAAGGCCTGCCTGATCTCAAGGAAGTCAGCGACATTTTCGAAGGCCCACGCCACACCAAATGGCGCAGCCTGCGCGAATCCGAAGACGCCCGCCACCTGGCCCTGACCCTACCGCGCTTCTTGCTGCGCCCGCCCTATAGCACCGACGACAATTCAACGCGCAGCTTCGGCTACGACGAAACTGTCGACGGCAACCACGACAATTACCTGTGGGGCAACACGGCATTCCTGATGGCTTCGCGCATCACCGACAGCTTCGCCCGCTATCGCTGGTGCCCGAACATCATCGGCCCGCAATCCGGCGGCGCGGTGGATGACCTGCCGGTGCACCTGTATGAATCCCTGGGCCAATTGCAGGCCAAGATCCCGACCGAAGTGCTGATCTCCGACCGCAAGGAGTTCGAGCTGGCCGAAGCCGGTTTTATCCCGCTGACCATGCGCAAGGACAGTGACAACGCGGCGTTCTTCTCGGCCAACTCGGTGCAAAAACCAAAGAACTTCCCCAAGACCCGCGAAGGCCAGGAAGCCCAGACCAACTACAAGCTCGGCACCCAGTTGCCGTACCTGTTTATCGTCAATCGCCTGGCCCACTACATCAAGGTGCTGCAACGCGAACAGATCGGCAGTTGGAAGGAACGCCAGGACCTGGAGCGCGAGCTGAACGACTGGCTCAAGCAGTACATCGCCGACCAGGAAAACCCTTCGTCCGATGTGCGCAGCCGTCGCCCCTTGCGCGCCGCAAAAGTCGTGGTGCAGGACGTGGAAGGCAATCCAGGCTGGTACCAGGTGTCGTTGGCCGTGCGCCCGCACTTCAAGTACATGGGCGCCAACTTCGAGATCTCACTCGTTGGTCGGCTGGACACCCAGTAAATGGGCGCCAGCCTGTTCGAACGCCTGGAACCCGACGCACCGCGCTACCGCCCCGGCAGCGCGGATGAACAGGCGCGCCAGCGTGTCGAGGCGATCAAACGCCACTTGGAACAGGTGCTCAATTCACGCCAGGGCTGCTCGCAAAGCAGCCCTGAGCTGGGCCTGCGTGACTTCAATGGCGTCACCCAGGCCAGCAGTGACCTGGTGGTGGCCATCAGCACCGATATCCGGCGTTCGGTGGAAGCCTTTGAACCGCGCATCAAGGTCACGGGCGTGCGCTTTCAGCCCGACCCGGACCTACCGCTGGAGCTGAACTTTCGTCTGGATTGCCAGGTGCAGGTCAACCACAAGGAAGAACAGGTGCAGATCGAGGTGGCCATGCACGGCCGCGACGGTTACACCCGCGTGAGATGAGGATGCAATGGACTTGAAACAACGCTTTGCCGAAGAGTTGCGCTACCTGCGCGAACTCGGCCGCGAGTTTGCCGAGGACAACCCGCAGTTGGCGCAGTTTCTCGGTGATCAGGCCGGCGACCCGGACGTGGAGCGGCTGCTGGAGGGCTTTGCCTTTCTCACCGCCAAGCTGGGCATGAAGATCGACGACGATTTGCCGGAGCTGACTCATCCGCTGCTGCAGATGCTCTGGCCCAATTACCTGCGGCCGTTGCCCAGCGCGACCATCATCCGTTTTACACCGTTGCCGGATGCGATCAGCCAGCGCCAGGTGATCCCCAAAGGCACGCCGCTGTTTGCCAAACCGGTGGATGGTGTCTCCTGCCAGTTTCGTACCTGCACTGACGTCAACCTGTACCCATTGGCGTTGCAGGAAGTCAGCGATGCCCACAGTCGCGAGGCCTCGGTGATGCGCATCGACCTCAAGGTGTTGACCGAGCAACCGCTGACCAGCATGGCCTGCGACCAGCTGGATTTTCATTTGGGTGGGGACAACGCCATCGCCATGACGTTGTACCTGTGGCTCGCCCACTACTTGGACAGCGTCACGTTGCATATTGACAAGCAAAGCTATCGCCTGTCGGCCAACGCTATCGGCTTTCCCGGTTTCACACCCGACGAAGCGCTGCTGCCCTACCCGCGCAATGTGTTCGATGGCTACCGGATCCTGCAGGAGTATTTTGTGTTCCCGCAGCGTTTTCACTTTTTCAGCCTGACCCAGCTGGCGCGCGTCTGGCCGGAGATCAGCGCCACCGGCCTGCGCTTTGAATTTCAGTTCAGCCGGCCCATGCCACCTGATATCCGCCTGCGTACCAGTGATCTGCACCTGTACTGCGCGCCGGCGGTCAACCTGTTTCGTCACGACGCCAATCCGATTGCGCTGGACGGGCGCAGCCTGGAACGGCGTATCAGCCCCAGCGGCAACCGTCCCGAAGCCTACGAGATTTTCAGCGTCGACAAGGTGGCTGGTTGGGATGCCGCCGACAAGGAGCGCAAGGGCGATCCGTTGCGGCGCTTTACCCCGTTCGAGTCGTTTCAGCATGAGATCGAACACGCGCGGGGCCGCACCGCGCTGTACTTCCGCACGCATATCGAAGAGTCCCATGGGCGCGAGGGCTTGCGTCATCGCATCGCTTTCGTGCGCGGCGACGAAAGCCTGTACATCGGTGAGCATGAAGCAGCGTCCATCGAGTTGACCTGCAGCAACCGCGATTTGCCGCAGTTGCTGGGCGTCGGGGATATATCGCTGTCCACCGAAGTCACGCCGTCGTTCGCCACCTACACCAACCTGATCGCACCGACCCGCAGCTACCGGCCGGTGCTGGATGCCAGCCTGCACTGGACGCTGATTTCCAACCTGTCGCTGAACTACCTGTCGTTGCTGTCGGCCGAGCCGCTCAAGGCGGTCATCCGCGCCTATGACTTCGCCGCCCTGCACGACCTGCAGCAGGCCCGCGCCACGCGCAAGCGTCTCAACGGTATCCAGGATGCCGTGACCACCCCCATCGACTGGCTGATGAAGGGCCAACCGGTACGTGGCGTGCAGACCCGTTTGCAACTGGACCAGACCGCCTTTCTCTGCGAAGGCGAGTTGTACCTGTTCGCCAGCGTGCTTTCACACTTCTTCGCGCTGTACGCGAGCATCAATTCCTTCCATCGCCTGGAAGTGATCAATACCACTAACAACGAGCGCTATGAATGGCCACTGTTGACCGGCAGACAACCCGTGATCTAGCCGATGTGCTGCTGGCCGACGCGCGGAACTATTCGTTTCACCGTCTGCTGGAGCATCTGCACGCCTTGCATGGCGATGACCTGGAGGCGCAGCCCTTGAGTGCGGCGGCGAGACGCCGTGTGCGCCTGCAAAGCCATGCAGGGTTGGGCTTTCCGGCCTCCGACGTAGTCGAGGCGGCACGTATTGAGGAGGACCGTGAAGAGGTGCGCTATCGCATGCAGATCAGCTTCTTTGGCCTGCACGGTACCGACTCGCCACTGCCCGGTTACTACCTGGATCGCCTGGCCTACGAGCAGGCCCAGGAGCGCGGGATTCGCCCGGCGTTCATGGATTTTTTCAACCATCGCTTGCTGACCCTGCTGCACACCAGCTGGCGCAAGTACCGCTACTACATTCGCTTTCAGGCCGAGGCCAGCGACCGCTTTTCGCGCTACGTATTCTCCATGGTCGGGCTGAACGACAACGACCTGCGCGGTGCGACGCCGCTGCCCTGGGGCCGCCTGCTGAGCTTTGCCGGGTTGATTGCCAACCGCAGCCGCTCGCCGTCGGTGGTGTCCGGCATCGTCGAACATTGTTTCGACCTGCACGGCGTGCATATCCGTGAATTCGAGGCGCGCTCGGTGAGCTTGAACCAACGCCAGCGCCTGTCACTTGGCAAAGCCAACGGTGTTCTCGGAAGCGATTTCGTGGTGGGCGACCGCAGCAAGACCCGCGCCAGCAAGTTCACCCTGGTGATTCCCAACCTGACCCAGGCGCGCTTTCGGCAGTTTTTGCCCAGCGGCGATCAGTTCGGACGGCTGCGCCAGTTGATGGATTTTCTGCTGCGCGATGCCACCGCTTACGACCTGGAACTGGGGCTGCGCGAAGAAGATGTACCGCCGTTCAACCTGCAACGCGCCAGCGGCACTCACCTGGGTTGGACCAGCTTTATCGAACATCAGGAACAACGTCATCCCGCCGTGGTGCGGATCCGGGGGCGCGCATGACGCTGACGCTGGTTATCAACAATCCTGCGCAGTTGCTGCACGGGTATTTACCCCTTCACCGGTTTGGTCCACAGGGCGGCAGCATCGGCAGTGCCGCAGAGGACTGGCGCCTGGAAGATCGCCTCAACAGCGTACGCCCCAACCACTGCGATATCCGCGTCATCGAAGGGCGCTTCTGCGTGATCGACCGCAGCGGTAGAACCTATATCAACGGTCACGACCTGCCGCTTGAGCGCCATGTTGCGATAAGCCTCAACGACGGTGATCAGTTGCAGATTGGTGCGTATCAGGTTGCGGTGCAGTTGGGCGAGCACGCCCCAGGACAGCATTCGCTCGATGAGCTTCTCGGCGACCACCCTGAAGGCATGCACGTGTGGCACCAGGAAGATCTGCCGAGTCGGCCAAAGGTGGATAAGCGACCTGCCACTTGCCCGGAATTCGAGCGTCTTTGCCAACCCGTGGATTTGACGGAGCAAGGCGACCCTCTCCGAGCGATGCATACAGCGCCGTCGCCCGAGCCGCTCGCGGTTATTGGCGCGCCTGCACACAAGCGCGGCATCAGCCTGTTCAGCAAACTGCGCCTGGGCACCCTGTTGCTGGCCTGCCTGACCCTCGGCGGCTGCACCATGCTCGGCAAGATCGGCCAGGTGATCTGGACGCCCTCCATCCCGGTCGGCGGCCCCGACGATCAGCCCAGCCGCTACTCCCTGAGCCTGTACGCCAGCGACGACGTCAACCCACGTCTGATCAGCACCGGCACGGCACTGGATGAAGACGCGAGCCGTTCGCCCTACACCCTCAACGTGCAGGCAACCAGCCCGCAAGCCCTGACGGACAAAGTGCAAACCCTGCTCAGTCACCTTTACGAAAGCGTGCCAGCCCAGTCGCCACTGAGCCTGGAGCCAGAACTCGTGGTGCCCATGTCGCCTGTCGAAGACGCGTTATTGGGTGACTACGACGCCCAAGGCGTGCGCCTGACCACGCCCTGGGGCAACCCGGCGCTGGCGCATGTCGCCACGCCCATCGCCTTCAAGGTCTTGCAGTTGACCGACGACTCGCTGCTGGTCAACGCCAGCCCACAAGCCATGGCCGACGACCTGAAAAAGACCCTGGGCAGCACCTATATCCGAGCCGACGACTACCTGCTCAACCCCGGCCAATTCAAGTTCATCGACCTGCGCGCCCTGGATGAAGACACCCGCTTTATCGCAGTGATCGCCAACTACCACAGCACTGATGTCGGCCAGTGGAAACAGCGCCTGCGCGTCGAGCCCAAGGGCCGCCAATACGCCGTACTGGTGCAGTTGGATGCCACCCAGGTCAGCCTCAAGGGAGAAACCCGATGACGCCTTTTTCAGCCGCTTTTGCCCCGAGTAATCACCGATGAGTTCACGCAACCCCGTCATCTGGCATGAAGGTTTGTTCGTCAAACCTCAGCACTTCCAGCAACAGGCCCGCGCCGCCGAAGCCGCCGTGCACCAGCGCCTGCACAGCCTCAACGACGCACTCTATGGCTTCAGCGAGCTGGCGTTGAACGACGAATACCTGAGCTTCGGCAAAATCGCCATTACCCGGGCACGCGGGATCATGCCCGACGGTAGCGTCTTCGACATTCCCCACGACCTGGCACCGCCCTCCCCGCTGGAGATCGCTGACAGCAGCGTGGTCGGCCAGATCGTCTATCTGGCCCTGCCGCTGCGCTCCAACGGAGCCCTCGAAGTGCGCTGGCCCGACCAGTACGGCAACAGCCGCTACATCGCCCGCCGCGAGGAAATCCGTGACACCCACAGCGATGACGGCGATCAGGTCGGCATGGACCTGGCCGTGCCCAACCTGCAACTGATGCTCGAACGCAGCGACCGCAGCGCCTTTACCGGCATCGCCCTGGGCAAGATCAAAGACAAACGCCCGGACGGCAGCCTGGTGATGGACGAGCATTTCTACCCCACCAGCCTGTCCCTGCAAGCGGTGCCGGCATTGCATCGCTACCTGGGTGAAGTGGCCGGGTTGATGCGCGAGCGCGCCAAGAACCTGGCCCAGCGTATCGGCTCACCGGGGCAGTCGGGGGTGGCTGACGTCACCGACTTCAACCTGCTGCAAACCCTCAACCGCTTGTTTCCGTTGTTCCAGCACCTGGCCCGGCAACGCCAGGTTCACCCGGAGCGGCTATACATCGCACTGGCCCAAGCCTGCGGCGAGCTAGTGACTTTTACCGATGAAGGTCACTTGCCCCAGGAATACCCCGCCTATCAGCACGACAACCTGCGCGAATCCTTCCAGATCCTGGAGCACACCCTGCGCCGCGCCCTGGGCACGGTACTGCAACCGCGCGCCGTGTCGCTGCCGATCGTCGTTCAGCAATACGGCGTGCGTACTGCCGAGATGAACGACAAGCGCCTGCTGGACAACGCCGAATTTATCCTCGCCGTGCGCGCCGGACTGCCAGCAGAGACCCTGCGCCAGCAACTGCCCAAGCAGATCAAGATCAGCTCCACCGAAGGCCTGGAACAACTGGTCAGCCTGCAGCTTCCAGGTATCCCGCTGCTGCCGCTGCCGGTGGCACCACGGCACCTGCCGTTCCATGCCGGCTTCAGCTACTTCGAACTCGACCGCCATCACCCTGCGTGGCAAGGCCTGAGCAGCGGCAGCGGGTTCGGCTTCCATATTGCCGGTGAATTCCCGGAGCTGGAGTTGCAGTTCTGGGCGATCAGGAGTGAGAGAGATGAGTGACGTGAAAAACAGCGCCAACCCTGAGTCGGACACCGATACTCCAGTGTTTGATGAACTGGTGCAGCACTCCAGAAGCAAGCCGGAATCTGTCGAAACAGTACCGCCCAAACCAAAACTTAAACCGCTGCTCGCCGACCCTGAATACGACTTGCGCGGCGTGGCCTGGAACCCGCTGTGCGATGCCGCCACGCCACTGATCGGCTTGGTGATCCGTCTGCGCCGTCTAGACCACCACGATGACGTACCTGCGCTGTACCTGAGCGTCAGCAACCAGATCACCACGATCATGGAAGAAGTCAGCCAGCTCGACTACGACGCCGGCATGCTCAAGGCCTACTCCTACAGCCTGTGCCTGTTGATTGACGAGGTAGTCATGCGCACCACTTGGGGCAGGCTCTCCATCTGGAGCGCACGCTCGCTGCTCAGTCAATTCCACGGAGAAACCCAAGGCGGCGAAAAATTCTTCACCGTGATGAACAACATGATCCCCGAAGCCGCCCGGTATCAGCACGTGCTGGAGTTCATGTACCAGTGCTTGATCTCCGGCCTCAAGGGCAAATACGGCACCCATATCAAGGGCGACGACGAAATACAGAAGATCATCGACCAACTGCACGGCCTGTTGCGCCCCCTGCGCGGCGAGACGCCCAAGCGCCTGACCGACCCACTGAAAAACGTCGCGCCGCGCAACTACCGGATCAAACGCGCCTGGCCGTTATGGACGCCCTGGGCCATGGCCGCCGTCGTGCTGACGGTCGCCTACACGATCTACTCCATCCGCCTGAACGCCATCACCCAACAGGTGCTGGTGTCGCTGGAGCGGGTGCTGCACCTGTAACCGATTTTCAGCGCGCTCACCCCGAGCGCCTGCAAAGCCATGGCCGTATCGGCCATAACCCGCGACCCCCCGGGTCGTTCACTTGATCGCGACAAGGAGCTTGTCATGCCAACACCCGCGTACATCAGCATCCACGGCAAAAACCAGGGCCATATCACCAAGGGCGCCTTCACCGCTGACTCGGTGGGCAACGTCTTTGTGGAAGGCCACGAGGATGAAATCCTCGCCCAGGAAATCGACCATCAGATTGGTGCCCCAACCGACCCGCAAAGCGGTCAACCCACCGGACAGCGCGTGCATAAACCGCTGACCTTCACCAGTGCGCTGAACAAAGCCTCGCCCCTGCTTTACCAGGCCCTGGCCACCGGCGAAATGCTGCCGACCGTTGAGGTCAAGTGGTTCCGCACCTCCACCGATGGCAAACAGGAACACTTCTTCACCACCAAACTGGAAGAGGCCACTGTCGTCGACATCCACACCGTGTTGCCTCACGCCCAGGACAGCGACAACTCCAACTACACCCAACTGATCAAGACCAGCCTGTCTTACCGCAAGGTCAGTTGGAGTCATGTGGTAGCCGGTACTGAAGCTTCGGACGACTGGCGCAAACCGGCTGCAGCGGGTTAAGCGCGCCCATTCCGCCGCTGCGGTTCACGCAGCGGCAGAACCTTCACCGACTCAACCTATTTAAGGAGGCTCTATGCCTGCCGTCGTTCTGGTCGGTCACGACCATGATTGCCCGATGTGTGGCCCCACCACCATCAACAGCGGTACGCGCAACGTCATCGTCAACGGACGCGCCGTCGCCCTTGTCGGCGACACCCTGGGTTGCGGTGCCGTGATCACCAGCGGCTCGCCCTCGATGACCGTCAACGAAAAAGCCGTGGCCCGCGTCGGTGATACCACCGACCACGAAGGCGTGCTGGAAAACGGTGACGCCAGTTGGTTGATCAACTAATTCGAATTCGCAACAAGGAGGTTTCATGCCCCGTCAAAGCGACCTGCGTTATACCTTTCAACCGCTGCGGGGCGATCCCTTCGAAGTGGTCTCGTTCACCCTCGAAGAAGGCCTGTCCCAGCCGTTCAAACTGGAACTGGAACTGGTCAGTCACCACCCGGCCATCGACTTCTACCGCATGCTCGACCTGGCCGCCGTCTTCACCATCTGGCGCGACGACACTCCGGTGCGCTATGTGCACGGTCTGGTCAGCCTGTTCCAACAGGGCGACACCGGCTTTCGCCGTACCCGCTACACCGCCGTGGTCGAACCGACCCTGAAGCGTTTCGATCTGCGCTCCAACTGGCGCATCTTCCAGGCCCAGACCGTGCCCGACATCATCACCAGCCTGCTGACCGAGCAGAAACTGACCGACATCCGCAGCGAAATCTGCTTCGAACACCAACCCCGCGAATACTGCGTACAGGCGGGCGAAACTGACCTCGACTTCATCGCCCGCCTCGCCGCCGAAGAAGGCCTGCTCTACACCTTCGAACACCGCGCCGACGGCCATACCCTCGTCCTCACCGACCGCGTCGGCGGCCTGGGCACCATCGGCACCCATACCGACTGCCCGGTGATCTACCAGGCCATGGGCGGCGGCGACGCCACGGAACCGGCACTGACCCGCTTCCACTACACCGAACAGGTGCGCACCGCCCGCCAGGTACAGCGCGACTACACCTTCACCCACCCGCGCTACAACCAGCAGCACACCGCCACCGGCGACCAGGACCTGAACAACCAGCACAAGGACTACGAACGCTACGACTACCCTGGCCGCTACAAGCGCGACATCGCCGGTAAGCCCTTTACCAAGACACGGCTGGCGGCGCTGCGCAACGACGCCAAGCTGGCCCATGTGGAAGGCGACGACGAACGCCTGCAACCGGGATTGGCCTTCGACCTCAACGACCACCCGCGCGAAGACTTCAATGATCGCTGGCGCACCATCGCCATCAAGCACGAAGGCAAGCAGCACACCAGCTTGCAGGAAGAATCGTTTGGTAGCGGCCTCGGCACCTCCTACACGTTGAAGGCTAGCGCCATCCGCTGGACCTCGGATTGGAAGGCGCCGCTACGCGCCAAACCCTGCATTGATGGCCCGCAGATAGCCACCGTCGTCGGCCCGCCAGGAGAAGAGATTTATTGCGATGAATGGGGCCGGGTGAAAGTGCAATTCCCGTGGGACCGCTCGGACAAAAACAATGATCAGAGTTCGTGCTGGATTCGCGTGGCTCAAGGCTGGGCCGGGGCGACCTGGGGCGCCATGGCCGTGCCTCGGATAAATCAGGAGCTGATCATCAGCTTTTTGGACGGCGATCCTGACCAGCCGATCGCCACGGGGCGGACCTACCGCCAAACCAATCTGCCGCCGTATGAGCTGCCCAAACACAAAACACGAATGACCATCAAGAGCCGCACCCACAAGGGCTCTGGTTTCAATGAGCTGCGTTTTGAAGATGAGTTGGGCCACCAGGAAGTGTTCATTCATGCCGAAAAAGACAAGAACGTTCATATCAAAAACAACAACGGCATCTTCGTCGGCAACGACCGTAAGGAGCGAGTCGAACACAACGAAACCGTGTCCATCGGCGACCATCGCACCGAAGACGTCGGCCAGAACGAAACCATCAGCATCGGTGCTAACCGCAGCGTGACCATCGGTGGTAACAAGGCCGAGACCATCAAATTGGCCAAAGCCGAAACCATTGGTTTGGCCAAGGCGCTGACCATTGGCGCGGCGTACCAGACCAGTGTTGGCGCGGCCATGAACACCACCGTGGGGCTGAGCCAGAGCGAGCAGGTCGGTGTCCACAAATCGGTTGCGGTGGGCAAGAAATTCACCATCGACGCCGGGGACGAATTCAAGGTCACGGTGGGTAAATCCACCTTGGTGATGAAGTCCGACGGCACCGTCCTGATCAATGGCCGCACCTTCGATTTCAGCGCTAGCGGCGCAGTGCAGATCAACGGTAAAGACGTCGATATCAACTGAGGGGCGGACATGGAATTTCGCAATCTGACGCCCTTCGATGCGTTGTGTTTCAGCGCGCTGGGCATGGACGATCAAGAGTACCCGGTGCTGGTAATGAAAGTAGGCTATCGGCTGCTGCCCATTGACGGGCAGCCGGGTCAGTTTCGCGCTGAAGTGCTGGACGACGAACCGTTGGCGCTTTGCACCGCTGATCGCTACTACGGCGAGGAAGGGGCCAGCAGCGTCTGCGAGGAAAGCGACCTGGCGCCGTTCAAACCGCGCTGTGATGTGGTCGTGGTAGGCAATGCTTATGCGCCACAAGGTCAACCTGCAATGCAGTGGACGGCCGGACTGCGCATCAGTGCGCCGGTGGCCCCACCGCCCAGAATCGACGTGCCGCTGCCGACGCCGTTGAGTCCCGGCGAACGGCTGACCGAATATCAGCTAATGGCATGGCAAGCCGCCCGGCAAGAAGCTTTTAAGCGTCGGGCCGAAACGCCGACGCGCCATTACTTGTTGGACAAGCATCTGAAATTCACTGGCCCTCGCCAGTTCCGCCACAGCTTGTTCGGTGGCTGGCAATTGACCGAACCGCAACCGGCCACCTCGGTGCCTTTGCGCTGGGAATATGCCTTCGGGGGCAGCAGCGTGGTGCCCAATCCTGAACACGCGGTTGATACAAATACTCCGCCCTATCTGCTCAACGAAGTCTGTTACAGCAACCCGCTGGGCCGGGGCTGGATCGAAAGGCGCCAGGAAGACCTCGGTTTTCAACTGGACAAGCCTCTGCGCGAACTCACTGCACCGCAGATCGAGCCCATCGACAAACCCGTGTGGCGCCTGGATCGGGTCAAACATCCCGAGGGTGAACTCGACGCCAACGGCATGGCGCAGGTCGCGGCCAGCTACAAAAACCAACCGGCCGGATTTGGCGTGGTGGGCCGTGCCTGGGCACCGCGCCTGCCATTGGCCGGGAGCTATGACGAAACCTGGCAGCGCGAACGCTGGCCGAGCTTGCCACGGGATTTCGATTTTGCCTACTGGAACGGCGCGCCCGTGGATCAGCAGATCGATTTTCCGCCGCCTGCGTTTCGTCTTGAGCTGTTCAACCTGACCAATCCCGACCTCACCCCCGAAGGCACGTTATGCGTGGAACTGCCCGGCCATCGCCCCTTTGTGCTGATGCGCCTGCACAGCGGCGCCATGCTGCCACTGCCCATGCTCACCGACACCCTGCGTATCGACACCGAGGCCATGACATTAGCGCTGACCCATCGCATCAGCCTGCCCAATCATCTGGGCATTCGCGTACTGGAAGCGCGCTTCGAGACGGATCCAAATGCCCCGCTGATAAAGCGCGCAGCCAAGGAGGTGCTCTGACATGGCCGATAACGTCATCGCCCGTAAGCAGGGCAAATGGAAAGTGGTCAGCATCGTCCCCGATGTGTGCAAGACGCCGATGGGCAGCGCCATCCCACCAGTGCCCTACCCCGTCACGGCCGAACTTAAAACCGCCACTGGGGTAGCCAAATCGGTACGTGCCAACGGTAAACCGGTGGTGGTGTTCGACAAGAGCCTGGTGCCGACCACCAAGGGTGATGGGGCTGGCGCCGCGAAAGGCATCAAGAGCAACACCGTGGACGGCAAGTGCTACCCGTTGGAGAAGAGCAGCACCGTACGCGCCGAAGGCAAGTTGGTAGTGCGCCATGACGACAAGTTCTGGATGAATGGGGCTTAGCGCATGGCCGAACCGATCAATCTAGCCCCGGTACGGGTACACGCGATCAGCGTACCAATGCGCCCTGATCCGAAGCAGCTACACAAGCTCGACGAAATGATGTTGCAGGCCAACAGCGACGGTACCGTACAGGCGGACCTCTTCGGAACGGATCCTCAGGGCAAGCCCTACCATGAATCTCGCACCTTCAACGAGCAGGAATACGAGCAACTGCGCAAGCATTTCATGACCCGTGAATTGGCGACTCTGCCGCCGTTCAGTTCGTTCAAGAGTGGTAATACCATTGGGCGGGTGGTGGGTGAGACGGTGCCGGCTCAGGTGTCGGCCAGCGAAGCCAATCCACCGATTGAGGCTGAAACGGAAGAAGAAGGCATCACTGGCGAACAGATCCTGGATGGCATCCAGCTGGGCTTGGATGTGTTTGGCCTGATCCCCGTGGTCGGGGAAGTGGCCGATATTGCCAGCGGTATCATTAGCCTTTTTCGCGGGGACTACGTGGGCGCAGGTCTCTCTCTGCTCTCGGCGATTCCGTTTGTTGGCTACCTGGGCACCGCTGGTAAAGCCGCACGATACGGTTCGAAGATGGCTGAGGCGTCGGGCAAAGCGGGTAAGGAGGTTGTTGACAAAACGGCGAAAAGAACCGAAGAAGCTACCGAACTATTACCTAAGAAGACCAATCCCGAATTAGATACTCCATCTAATTCTAATGATGGTTTTAAAGCCACCCCAAGAGAGAAGTCTGCAAGGGAAATGTTTTTAGGCCGAACTCCAGGCAAGAGTTCAAAAACAGGGCGCGAGGTCCAAGACCGAATGCGGGCCGAAGGAAAACTACGGGAGAACCCAATTACAGGTAAAACAGAGTTCCAGGCCTCCGACAAAAATTGGTATGATCTTAGCAAGGCCGACATGGCCCACAAAACAGATGCTGTCACATGGTGGAACACTAGTGGCAGACATCTAGGAGCGAAGAGTAAAGAAGTCAGAGAATGGATGCTAGATAGCAAAAATTATGAACTAGACCATTACAGCATCAATAGGTCGACAGGTGCAAAGCTTGGACAAACTTACAAACCTCCAACAAAGTAGGTACATGATGGAACCCACACTGACGCCAGAGCAGATTGAAAAAATTAGCAACCTTTCAAAAGAAGGACGTGAATACTGGAAAAAAAATCAGCTAAGTGAAGCCGAATCTTGTTTTTTAAGAGCTTGGGGGATTATGCAATCCCCAACATTGACACTTGACTATTCTCAAAGTATCGCCAGAGGTCTCGTTGCTTTTTTTAAAGAAACTAAACAATACGAAAAAGCTATAAGCTGGCTAGCCGTGATGCACGATTTATATACTCCAAAGCCTAGCGACTACGTTGAATTTATTGCGGCCACGGTCTATTTTGATGCAGGAAAAACCTCTGCCGCATACGAAATTTTTGACAAGCAATATAAAAAATATGGAAAAAGACCTTTTACAGACGAAGATAAAAAATATCTAAACTTCTACCTCACACAAAAAAATGTAAAAAAATGAAATGAATCTACCTGACAGAATTTACGAAAGCATCACCCTCTTATCTGAGGAAGGAAATGCCCTTTATGACGATTCGGCATTTGAAGGGGCTATTTCAAAGTGGTCACAAGCACTAAATTTACTACCCACACCGCAAGCATCCTGGGAAGCCTTCACATGGCTTTCTGCCTCAATAGGTGACGCTTTTTTTCAGCTTGCACAGTACCCTAAAAGCCTTGAAAACCTGAAGGATGCACTCAATGGCCCTGATGGGCTAGACAACTCATTCATTCACTACAGAATTGGACAATGTCAAACGCTATTAGGCTTCGATGATGAGGCAATTACTTCGCTGCTAAAAGCTTACATGTTAGATGGGGATGCTGTTTTCAAAACCGATCCGGGTGGTGAAGTTTACCTCCAAAAGTTGAAGGCCCAACACTTGATTGACGACTAATTCGCGACGCGACCCAATTTCAAACTGACGGCGTCGCATTGCGGGGCGTCCCTTTGAAGTGGGCACCCCGGCGCTCTATGTCCACGGTCTGGTCAGCCTGTTCCAACAGGGCGACACCGGCTTTCGCCGTACCCGCTACACCGCCGTGGTCGAACCGACCCTGAAGCGTTTCGATCTGCGCTCCAACTGGCGCATCTTCCAGGCCCAGACCGTGCCCGACATCATCACCAGCCTGCTGACCGAGCAGAAACTGACCGACATCCGCAGCGAAATCTGCTTCGAACACCAACCCCGCGAATACTGCGTACAGGCGGGCGAAACTGACCTCGACTTCATCGCCCGCCTCGCCGCCGAAGAAGGCCTGCTCTACACCTTCGAACACCGCGCCGACGGCCATACCCTCGTCCTCACCGACCGCGTCGGCGGCCTGGGCACCATCGGCACCCATACCGACTGCCCGGTGATCTACCAGGCCATGGGCGGCGGCGACGCCACGGAACCGGCACTGACCCGCTTCCACTACACCGAACAAGTGCGCACTGCGCGCCAGGTGCAGCGCGACTACACCTTCACCCACCCGCGCTACAACCAGCAGCACACCGCCACTGGCGTACACGCCTTGATTGACCATCACATACCCGTTCCTAATCTGGAGCAGCCGGGCCATCCGGTCCTGCATCACTTCAAGCAACATCGTCCATGGTCCTTCGGACCGGTGGGACGCAGTTGGACACCCCGACAGGGCTACGCGGGTACCTACGATGATAACTGGCACGCCACTACTTTCCCCTTGCCGCCCGCCGACTTCGACCCGCGCTTTTGCCAGTGCGCGCCCGAAGACCAGCAAGTGCCCTATCCCCAAGGCGGTGAGCCAGTGCGCCTCATCAACCTGCACCCCGAGCACCCCGACATCCGCTTCAAAATACCTCGCCTGGCGCTGGGCATGAGCCTGGCCATGCGCAACGGTCAGGTTCACGTGCTGCAGCCGGTCGTGGACTGCGTGGCGATAGACGCCGATGCCGGCGTCTTCAGTGTGGTCTGGCGTGCACGCCACTCCATCAAGCGCAGCCTCAGCGAAATAGAATTGCTCAGCATCGGCCACGCCAGTCAGCAGCGCGCGCAAGCCCACATCATGGGCCAGGGTGGCTGCTTCACCTGCTCGGGTTTCGCTACAGACGAGGCCAGCCGCAAACCCATTCTTGAGGACCTGGACCTGTGACTGCCGAATGCAAAGACCTGCCCATCCCGCTTCAGTTGCTGGCAGCCGGAGCAGTCACCAGCGTAGGCATGAGCCTGTCGACGTCCGCCGCCGCTATCCGCGCGTCGTTGGACAACTTCCAGGACACCCACTTCTTCGATGCCCAGGGCAATAGCTTGCGAGGCGCCCGTATCCCACATCCGGCCCAGGATGACGATACCCTGGCTGGTGGCCATGAACGCCTGGCAGGCTTGTTAGATATGGCCATCGAAGAATGCCTGCACGTGGCTGGCTTACACAACCAACTGCCAGATCGCGCCACCTGCATCCTCCTGTGTCCTGAACAGCGCAGCAGCTACTACAGTGGGCTGGCTGCCACCTGCTTGCAGCGCAGCCTTGCCCATTACCACCCGAGCGCAAAACCCTACTACGGCCACATTGGTGGGGAGGCCACCGACTGTGCTACCGCCTTGTCGCTGGCCGCCCAAGTCATCCACACGCAGCACTCCAGCCACGTTCTGCTGCTCAGCGTGGATTCCTGGCTGAACACGCCCGACATCGCCCAAGCATTGCGTGAAGACCGGCTCCTCACCGAAGACCAGCCCTCCGGCTTCATACCCGGTGAAGCCGCCGTGGCACTACTACTGGGGCCATCCACAGCGACGCCCGATAACCAACCTTCCGGACTACAGATCGTAGGCAGTGCTCAAGCCCAGGAGCCCGCAACCTTGCTATCGCAAGCGCCCTGCTATGGCAAAGGTCTGGCCACTGCCATCAAGGCTGCCTTGGCACAGGCCGGTATCCAGGCGCACGAGGTGGACCTGCGCTTGGCCGACCTGGCTGGAGAGGAGTTCTTTTTCGAAGAGTCATCCTACGCATGGAGCAGGTTGCTGCGCGCCGACCTACCGGCGAACCATCAATTCATACAGCCGGCCAACTCCCTGGGTAACATCGGTGCCGCCTTCGGCCCCCTTATGCTCGCCTATGCCTGGCACCTGTCGCGCATCGGCCGCGCTCCCGGTGCCAACACCCTCATCCAACTGTCCACCCCACAGCAAGCGCGCGCCGCGCTAGTTGTGCGTGTGGTCTGAGCCGACAGCACGGAGCGTCCAATGGCCCACCACGTTTATGCCAACGACAACGAGATAGCCTCGAAATCTGCGCGCGGCCAATCCAGCGCGGCCTTCCCCGACACCTGCTTCTCCCCCCCCCACGCCGCCGGCGACCGGTTTACCCATTCCGTACCCGAACACCTGCTTTGCCCAGGACATCAGCAACGGCAGCCGCACCGTGTTCATTGCCGGTATGGAAATCGCCCTACAGCACAAATCCTACTTCCGCACCAGCACCGGTAACGAACCGGCCACGCCTGGGCTCAAGAAAGGCATCAATTCGGGAAAGATCAAAGGCAAGTGTTACTTCGTCAGTTGGTCACCCAATGTCAAGGTCGAAGGGCTGTGCGTGACCCGTCACCTAGACTGGGTTACACACAATCACAGCAATCCACCCAACGCGCTCCAGCAGCAGTACATAAGTGCAGGAATGAAAAGTAATGACTGCAAGAAGGACATTGAGCGTATCCAAAAAAGCTGCAAAACAGCAACCGAGGAAGAAGCAAAGAAGCGCACACCAGACCACAAGCAAAAAACGCAGCCTGAAACAACGCCTGGATAACCTAGTATCACTGCCAGATGAAGTAGGCAGAAAAGTATCTGGATATCGGCGCACCAAGGACAACGCCTGGATAGACGAACACTGCGATGGTCTTTGGGTAAAACCTATGAAGGGACTCGACGACTTCAAAGAAGCAGAGAAGCAATTCAACGATTTTCTAGACAACCTGCCGACTGACACAACGTCTCTGGGGAAGATGGTATTCGGCGAATTGATCGATCTAGCCTACGAAAAAATGGGAGCCTGGTATCTCGTCAAGAAGCTTGGCGGTCTAGGCATCCGCTCCACGATCAAGAACATTATAGGTGGTGCTGCCGGAACAACCGGCGTCGGAGTGGTAGTCACTGCCGGAATGGGCGCCTGGAGCGTGACCGATGCTATCAGCACAGCTACAGAAATCGCCGAAATGGTCGGACCGGAAGGCCAGGAGCTCCTGGCTGACCTGATGGATCTGGACAAATTTAAGAAAAATATCGAAGCCAAGGTGGCAGCTTACAAGAAGGAGCCGGACAAGTTTCTTGCAGAACTCATGGAACTCCAGGCTAGGCGTAGCCCCTGCATCCACGCACGTAAGTGCATGTTGGTTCCGTATAACAACTCCAAGAAACCCCAGGTAATTAAGGGCGAGGGATGTTGCCCCGGACAAACAGGACATCACGTGATACCTCACGCGGCAATGAAGGGGAACTCTTGCTACTCAGGAGAGGGCAAAGCACCAACTATATGCTTGGAGGGGACCAATCAACACCATGGCAGTCACGGGAAAGCGCACGCCAATCTTGAAATGCTATTAACCAGAAGAAAATTTCGCAATGGAGTTCCCGTCTCATACCCCGACCTCCGAGACTCCGCAATTGAAGCCATTCAAGGAGCAGGCGCAAACAGTTGCGATAAAAAATGCCTACAAGCCCAACTGGACGACTACTACAAAAAGTGCAACCAAGGCCAAGAAAAAAATCTAAAAGCACACTCTGGATTGCCAAGCAAATCACCTAACGGCAGCAGCAGTGACAATGGTGATTTTGGCGGAATATAGGGAATTTATTATGATTTCAACTACTGACTTCTCGAAGAGAATTGTAGGCTACAGACTCACGGACTGCATTGTACGAAACAAGGAAACCATTTTCTTTATTGCAAGTGAAGACTGTACGCAATGGACGGACTGGGAAGAGGATGGCGGTTACCCTGAAGAAAGCGCTCTCTATAAGAGAGTTATCTCATTACAGATGTCTCGCGGACAACCCCAAAAATGGGGGAATGCAACGCTGCATGGATATTCTAGGCTTACAGCAGGCATATCGCAGGTTCCAAAAGAGCAACTCATAGTCGGATCACTAACCGGTCAGATCTATGTCGCAGGCAGTGGAGACATAGGTGCGGAAGATGAAATTGAATCTTATCTCAGAGGTACATTGGATAGCTTCTCGACAATTGAGGGTAAACTTTACATTGCTGGAAGCGGGCGTACTGTTGGCATACGAAAGGGTAAAAATCTATGGCAATGGATCAGCCAGGATCTGCCATATGATGAAAAGGAGGACGTGTTCACAGCGGGTTTCGCGTCACTGGATGGCTTCTCACAGTCTGATATCTATGCAGCTGGCGGCAAGGGTGATGTTTGGCATTTCAATGGAAAGCAGTGGCGTCACATTGACTTTCCGAGCAATCTTCGGATTGAGACCATCTGCTGTGGCGGCGACGGTCGCGTCTATATCAGCGGCTGCGAAGGGCATACCTTTGTGGGTCGAGGTGATACATGGAAAAAGGTCAAGACTGAGGATCCTATCAGTCTCTCGTTTAAGGACATGGCTTGGTACGAGGACCGTGTCTGGTGCTCTAACGACTACGGCGTTTGGTGGATTGTCGACGACCAATTGGTGAAAGCCACCATCCCTGCCTTTGCTCAGATCAGCGCAGGCCATCTCTCCGCCCGTGATGGCGTACTGTTGCTAGCTGGCTTCTATGGCTCAGCTTTCCTTGAAAAAGGCCAATGGCACCAGATTTTCAGTTACAACGAGATGGTCGACCGCTGCAAGGCAGAAGGCTTGTACGACGGAGTGCTGCAAGCCCGCTGGCACGAGTTCAAGGACTAACACCAGGACCTTCGACACTCACACACAAGCGCCTTTTAAATAGCGAGCGATCATGAAGTTTAATGCATCACAGCAACACGAGTTCGACATCCTCATCGGCCAGGCTGCCGAAGCCTGGCAAGGCAGTCAACATGCGCGTGCGCTGGAGCACCTCGAAACGGCACGCACCCAGCTCATATCACTGGACATCCAGGACGACTATGACTGGTCGGGCTGGTACGACCTCAAGATGGAGGTCATGGCATCACAGGGCGACAACATTGGTACTGCAAAAACTGCCCGACAAATGCTGGAGCAGATCAACCCAGAACCACAGGACTTCAGCGAAGCCCACCACCGTATCATTCAAGACAGCCTCATATCTGCCACCATTGTGCTGGGTAAATACCTGCTGCTACAGCAAAGAACCGAGCAGGTAGAAAGCGAGTTGCGGCGCGTCCTGGCTACAGGTATCACCATGGCCTATCGCCAAGAGCGCGATAAAGAACTGGAAGAGTTGCAGTTGGTGCACACCAAGGCATTTTCGACCCCTTATCCTCTACCTGAAGATGAGGATGAAAATGAGTAAGTCGAACTCAGACTCCATTGACCATGAATGCCAGGAAAACAATGGTCTCACAACTTGCCTGCAACTCTTTCCGGTGCATTGAATCATGCCTACGCTAGCCTCTGCGCCCTTAAAGCGCCCAGTCAATCGCAGTATCTTGAACCAACACGTAGAAGATACCTCCTTCTGCTGGCTTCGTCGCCAAGAGGCCCTGTGGCGTCCCAGCTACCGTAGCCCCCACCAACAACGCCTGGATCAATTGCTTGACGCACACTTGGAAGGGCTACGTATTGCTAGTTCAGCATCACTCCCTATTGCTCTGAACAACTTAAAACGATGGGAAACGGCCGATGAGATGTTCACTAGCACTTATATCATGCTGCAGCAAGACGGAGAGGTGGACTGGGAGCCCTTGGAAACCATCCTGAAGGAATGCCCATCCTCAAGCAATGGAGCTACTGCTGCATTGCTATGGAACACGACAGAATCAACATATGCTTGCTTAAAACGTTGGACCAACTCCACGGAACCTTCTTTGCGTGCGGCTGCAACATCCGCAATTGCCATACGCCATGCAAACGGCAGCTTGGAATCGCGTACCGCCTGGGTACTTGAGCGGCTTGAAGATCCTTCCAACGCCGCACGTGCCCGAGCACTGCGCTGCATTGGTGAATGGAACTTATCCAGCCTAGCCAGATATCTGCATACAGCAGCCACTGACAACGATCCGCTATGCCGTTTTGAGTCCGCGTACGCCATGACTTGGCTACGAATGGAACAAGGCGGCTCGACTCTGCTTGAAACCTTGCCCCTGATGACAGGAACCAAAAAACGGCGAGGCCTGCTAGTGCTCGCACTTACAGCTACAACGAATGATTTTAATCAATGGCTCCATAGCATAGAAAACCAGCCAGACTCGCAGCGAGACATGATCTGGGCCTTGGCATTTCGAGGCGACAACTATGCATTGGATAGATTGCTCAAGCTCATTCAAATTCCGGCCTATTCGCGA
Source organism: Pseudomonas sp. PA-1-3F (assembly GCF_021609665.1). Lineage (NCBI taxonomy): Bacteria > Pseudomonadati > Pseudomonadota > Gammaproteobacteria > Pseudomonadales > Pseudomonadaceae > Pseudomonas > Pseudomonas sp. PA-1-3F. The sequence continues at coordinate 130,822 of NZ_WJZD01000007.1, forward strand.
CTGGCGGCCTATGCGATCTGCCATATCACCGGACTGGATCTCGACGAACAAGGGCTTTGGCACCCTGACGCGCAGAACGATCCTGAAGCGTCATACTTCAGCGAAGACGACGGCTTGCTGATTCCAGACCCAAAACTATTGGCAGCATGGGTCAAACGCATACAGACGACCATCCCCAAAAGCACTTGTTGGTTAGCAGGTAAAGCAATGACTCTGGAGAATGCGAAGACCGTACTGCAAACTGGTTGGCAGCCACAACGCTGGCAGGCGGCATTCATCATCGACCTGCACCAGCATCATGCTCAATCACTGCTGAAAATGTCATCCCCGCGTCTTTGAGGGAACATCGCTGGTTGATGCGGGCAGATTGGACCTGAGCGGCCGGCTGACACTTCTTCTCGGGTTGGCCTGAACAACATGACCATCCTGACAGCGTACATGTCGCGGGGTCTTCATTGATGAGATGAGCCAAATCGTACTGCGGAGGGTGCCGCTGATGCTGGGCTCTGACCAAAGCGCCGACTGCGCGCCCTCACGGCTGGAGAAGCACGTTTGATTGAACACTTCCGCACGCCAGACAGAAGCCGACCGCGTAGCCATGCGCTATTTGACCAGTGCCTTCAAAGAGGTCACATTTTTGACATCCTGCACCTTCTCACCGCTCAATCGCACCTCAATCCAGTCAGCCTCGAAAGATCGCTCCTACACCTTCGCCAAACACTTCCGACGGCCCCATCTGAAATACCCAACAGTCACGAAAAATGACGAGCCATTTTCTAAAATAAACGTTATTTATTCAGTTGTTTAGGGCAAGAAGCCCACGCGCCCGTTCATCTCATAAAGAAATAGTATCATGCTAAATACCTCATTTTTTCCCTCATTACGTACCGCCATCGGTACAGCCCTGCGGCCCCGACAGCTCAATCGAGAAGAAGAGCGCCTGGTCCACTACTACCGTTGCTTGTCGGAACAGGATCGTGAAGCGGTGCGCTGCCTGATGTTTGCGGTCAAGGAAACCAGCGAGGCGAACACCTTCACCCATAAAAAGTGACACCGTCATGGGTCAGCGAACGATGAAGTACCTGCGGGGTTGGACACGTTGCCAAGAGCCTGCCTCATGGAATTTTCCTACCCAGCCGAAGCATACCTGCCGACCCCACAAGCCATGCCATTACGCACGTGTTTGTGACCGCGACCTCGCCGCCGAAACGTTCTACCTTGCTAGAGTACGAAGCCCCATCGCCGTGGAGGATCTGCATCTCCCCATGCCCGCCCTCGTCACCCTCCAGCCTCAATTCCCCTTCGGTGGCCTGACCATCTCCCGCTGTGTGGACGCCCTGATCCGACAGGATCTACTCGACCCGCTGCCCTATGTGCGCCGGCACATCTGCGGCGATTGGGGCGATGTGCGCGCAGAGCATCGGCGCTTCAACAACGCGACTCTGGAACTCGGCGGTTACCTACTGTCGTCCTACGCCATCAGTGACGGGTTGGACCTGTGTATCTTCACCGAAGCTGACCGGAACCTTACGGTAGTGTTCCTGCTGGATGAGTACTGACCACCGGCCATAAACCGGCATGTGCCTGATTCGGTTTGACAGACACCCGCCGCCAAGCATTCGATCACACTGCCCCCATGTTCGCTGGCGTCGCCGGCAACGTCCCAGGCGGTCAACGCCTTCAAGACCGCGGTGCGTCAATGGCACATTGGCCGCGTTATCCCTTCATCACTTCCGTCATCCCAAGGGACGCCCACGCTTGCGGTTGGGGAGTCCCGCGGTAGCAAGGAGGCCACCATGTCATTGCTCTTCAAAGGCAGCGATCTGAAGCCGGTGCTGGCAGAGGCTATCGCCAATCAATGTTCCATCATTCTGGTCAAGGACCAGGGCGTCTACTGGCTCGCCGAGCGCGGTGAACGCCAAGCCAATGGCCGCCAGAGGTTGCTTGCCTATGCGGTGGGCTGTAACCCCGATGTCGACGTATTCGACGACTGGTGGGCGTTGGCCCGCAAGGAGCTGGGCGGCGATGATTTCGCGGAACATTTCGACCCGCATTCGGAGGCGTTCACGCCCATCCTCAACGGTGAGGAGGATCTGGAACTGGCCGCCACGGCGACCTATCTGATGTTGCGGACCGTCACGCCGTAACCCAATCAACCATCAGACCTTGAGCCCCCGCCTGCCGGGGGCTCTCTGCTATGTGCTCGCGCAGGGCTTCGCTACTCGCTTTTCGCCGGGAATTTCTCGCCATCCCCTGTTTCCAGCCACTGTGCATTAACGCTCAGCAGCCTGGCTACCTTATCGAGCTGCGAGTGTGGGATACCACGAGAAAACCAATTGGTCAGCCGCTGGGGGCTGATCTTCAGAAATAGCGCGAAATCCATTGGCGCGATCTTGCACTCCGTCAGCACTACCCGCAGACGCACGCCGGACCATTCCGCGCTGGCAGCGCGAAGAGTCGTTGATCGTCGCCCCGTGTGCGTTTCTTTCCGTTGGCCGTAGACCATTCCTTGCTCCTTGTGTAGCTCCATGTGTTTTTTGCCCCTTTCACACTGGGGGTTCACTGAGTATAAACACCGCGTTCATGGGGTCCAATTCTCATGTCTCATAGCTTCTTCGGGTGAGCATTGGGAAGCGCATCACGCAGCGAGGCCTTTTCAAGCAGTTGCCAGGATAGGAAGGTTGTCGGGGTTGAGCTGATGAAGGCGAGCTGCTGCTGTCGCATGATGGGGCAAGTCCACCGCCTGGAAACCACCGTGACTCAGGATTATCGGTACCAGAAGTAACGCGTGACCAAAGGTCGATGCGCGCCGGGAAGATGAATAAACAGTAGCAGGCTTGGTGACAGGTGAACTGAGCGAATCCAGTAGCAATACGAATTTGAGTCTTACCGGATCACCCTGAGCACCCACGGTTTTGCACACAAAAAAAGACGCCGAAGCGTCTATTCCGTAAATCACAGGCAAAAAAAAGCCACTCGTTAGAGTGGCTTTTTCATTAATGCTTGGAGCGGGAAACGAGACTCGAACTCGCGACCCCGACCTTGGCAAGGTCGTGCTCTACCAACTGAGCTATTCCCGCTTGGTGATGCGCATTCTATAGAATCCTCAGCCCCCGTCAACCCCTTGATTCAAAAAAGTTTTATTTCTTTTCAACGGTGGTTCGCAGATGAGGCCAGGCGGCGCGCAGGTATTGCAGCATGGACCACAGGGTCAGGCCTGCGGCGACCAGCAGCAAGGCGTAGCCCGTGAGGACCCAGAACGAGAAGTCCGACGGGTTGGCCAGCAGGATGACCAGCGCGAGCATCTGCGCAGCGGTTTTCCATTTGCCCATGTTGGAGACGGCGACGTGGGCGCGGGCGCCGATTTCGGCCATCCATTCGCGCAGGGCCGAGACGACGATCTCGCGGCCGATGATGACGGCGGCCGGCAGGGTCAGCCACAGGTTGCCGTGTTCCTGCACCAGCAGGACCAGGGCGACGGCGACCATGAGTTTGTCGGCCACGGGGTCGAGGAACGCGCCGAAGGGCGTGCTCTGTTCCAGGCGACGCGCCAAGTAGCCGTCGAGCCAGTCGGTGGCGGCTGCGAAGGCGAATACCGAACTGGAGGCGACGTAGCTCCATTCATACGGCAAATAGAACAACAATATGAAAATCGGGATAAGCAGGACGCGTAATACGGTGATCAGATTAGGGATATTCATCGGCACAACTGGCTACGAGGTGAGAAGGCATTCTATTCGCTGTGCAGGTTTGCATAAATCAATTCAGCGAGCTTTTTACTGATACCGGGTGCTTTGGCTATCTCGTCAATGCTGGCACGGGACAGCTCCTGCAAGCCACCAAAATGTTTAAGCAAGTCGCGACGCCGCGTCGGGCCAACCCCCGCAACCCCTTCCAGGGTTGAGGTTCGCCGGGTTTTGCCACGGCGGGCGCGGTGGCCGGTAATGGCGAAACGGTGCGCTTCGTCGCGGATTTGTTGAATCAGGTGCAGTGCGGGTGAGTCGCCCTTCAACGTGAACTCATGGGCGGCATCATTCAAGTACAACGTCTCGAAACCGGCCTTGCGCGTGGTGCCCTTGGCCACACCGAGCAGGATCAGGTCGGGCACCGCCAGTTCGTTGAGCACGTCACGGGCCATGGATAACTGGCCCTTGCCCCCGTCTACCAGCAGGATATCGGGCAACTTGCCCTCCCCGTCCTTCAACTTGCTGAATCGCCGCGTGAGCGCCTGGTGCATGGCGGCGTAGTCATCGCCTGCGGTAACGCCTTCGATGTTGTAGCGCCGATAGTCGGCCTTGATCGGCCCTTCCGGCCCGAATACCACGCAAGAGGCCACCGTGGCCTCACCGCTGGAGTGGCTGATGTCGTAGCACTCCAGGCGCTGGGGCGGCTCGTCCAGGTTTAGGACCTCGGCCAGGGCGTCGAAGCGTGCAGCGACGTGCTGTCGATTGGCCAGGCGTGCACCCAGGGCCTGTTCGGCGTTGGTGACGGCCAGTTGCTGCCAGCGGGCACGGGTGCCGCGTACGCGGTGGCTGATGGCCAGCTCGCGGCCGCGCAGCTCGTGGATGGCCTCGATCAAGGTGGGGAAGTCTTCGTGCACCACGTTGACGATCAGTTCAGACGGCAGGTCGCGCTCAGGGCTGCTGACGTAGTACTGGCCAAGGAACGCGGCCATGACCTCTGCCACGTCTTCGTCGATACCGGTCTGCGGGAAAAAGTTCTTGCTGCCCAGCACCCGCCCGCCACGCACGCTGATCAGGTGCACACAGGCGCCGCCCGGGTTGACGAACGCGGCGATCACGTCGACGTCACCGGTGCCGCCTTCCATGCTTTGCTGGTCCTGGACACGGCGCAGCAGGGAGATCTGGTCGCGCAGTTCGGCAGCCTTTTCGAAATCGAGGGTGCTGGCGGCCTGCTCCATGGCCCCGGACAGCTCGTCGGTGAGGGCGTTGCTGCGCCCTTCGAGGAACATCACCGAATGGCGCACATCCTCGGCGTACTCCGAAGGTTCCACCAGGCCCACGCAGGGCGCCTTGCAGCGCTTGATCTGGTATTGCAGGCACGGCCGGGTGCGGTTCTTGTAGAAGCTGTCTTCGCACTGTCGCACAAAAAAGGTTTTTTGCAGCAGGCTCAGGCTTTCACGAATCGCCCCGGCGCTGGGGTAAGGCCCGAAGTACTTGCCCTTCTGCTTTTTTGCCCCGCGGTGAATGCTCAGGCGCGGAAAGTTGCCATCCGATAAAAACACGTAAGGGTAGGATTTATCATCACGCAGCAGGATGTTGTAAGGCGGCCGCCATTCCTTGATCAGCGTCTGCTCAAGCAGCAGCGCCTCGGTTTCATTGGCGGTGATGGTGGTTTCGACCTGGGCGATACGCGCCACCAGGGCGGCGGTTTTCGGCGCAAGGCCGGTCTTGCGAAAGTAGCTCGCCAGACGGTTCTTCAGGTTCTTGGCTTTGCCCACGTAAAGCAGGCGCGCCTCGCTGTCGAACATGCGGTACACGCCGGGGCGGCCACTGCAGGTGGAGAGAAAGGCACTCGGATCAAACGGTGTGGTCATGTCAGGCGCTGGCGTCCACCATGCCGTGGCGCACTGCGAGCAGGGTCAATTCAACATCACTGCTGATGGCAAGCTTCTCGAAGATACGATAACGGTAGGTATTGACGGTCTTGGGCGACAGGCACAGCTTGTCAGAGATGGTCTGCACCTTCTGGCAACCGACGATCATCAGGGCGATCTGGATTTCCCGCTCCGACAGCGCATCAAATGGCGAATCGCTGGTGGGCTGGAACGACTTGATCGCCAATTGCTGGGCAATCTGCGGGCTGATGTAACGCTGGCCGGCAAATACCAGGCGAATGGCTTGCACCATCTCGGCCAGGCCTGCGCCCTTGGTGAGGTAGCCGGCGGCACCGGCTTGCAGCAAACGGGTGGGAAACGGGTCTTCCTCGCACACCGTGACCACCACGACCTTGATGTCCGGATGGCTGCGCAATAACTTGGTCGTGGCACCAAGACCGCCAATCCCAGGCATCTTGACGTCCATCAGTACCACATCGGGCTTCAACTCCCGGGCCTTGATCAGGGATTCCTCCCCCGACTCCGCCTGGCCGACTACTTGCAGGCCGTCGATGTCAGCCAGCATTCGTGTAATGCCTGTACGAACGAGATCATGGTCATCGACTACTAGCACCCTAATCAAGCAGACACCTCGCGATATGGTCTTATAGGTTGCTGAACACCTTAGCAAAAAACCAAGGCGCAGACCTAGTTGCAAGTGTCATATATATAGAGATTAAACGTGCTGCGGCTGTTCGCCGGCTGGCGAACAGCCCTGTTTCCTGGGCTAAAGGTCAGGATTCCTGGGGGGGCGACTTGGCTTTTCCGTTCACCACGGATGAATGCTCAGCCAAGGTACTGGTCAAGCGACGGATTGCGTCCTGGTCTTCCTTGAACATCGCTCGGTAATTGCCCAGCACTTTTTCTTCGATCTTGCTCAGGTTATCCAGCTGGATCGGCGTTGGGCTGCCGGTCAATACGTACAGGATATCCACTCCTTTTTCGGCGACGCGAGACAAATAGTCGGCCTTGGGTGCACGACCACCGCTTTCATATTTGCCTTGGGCGTTCGCTTCAACGCCTCCAATCTCTCCAAAAACTTTCTGCGACAGGCCAAGTCGCTCTCTTTCTTGCCTTAAGCGCGAACCGATTCCACTCATTTGGATGTATGATCCTAAATTGGCACACCCCAAGAGGTGTCACACCATCACTTCGTTAAACAAATTTGAACGGTTTTGAACTATGCCCGGAATCCGTACTGCTGCACAAGCCAAGGCCTGGCTGGAACATCAAGGAAAGTCAGTTCAAGCATTCGCCCGGGAGCATGGCGTAGACCCGGCAACCACCTATCAAGTGCTCGCCGGGCGAAAAAAGGGAAGGCGTGGAGAAGCCCATAAAGTGGCGGTACTTCTGGGCATGAAAGAGGGCGTTATCGTGGATGAGCCAAGAGCTCAACCCCACGATGAACAAAGCACTAGCTGACAGCAGTATGCGCTTATTTGTAGGACGTGCCTGTTTTAGTCCGATGTGAGTGCGCGACACTCACGCTCCATCCGCCAGAAGCCATCCTCTTCACCGACAATGCTCAACCCCAGGCGCTGATACAGCCTTCTTGCCGGGTTGGTCTTGAACACCGTCAAACGTAGAAAGCCCAGGCCCTCGACGCGTGCCTTGAGCGCCATTTGCTCCAGCACCCATGTGCCCGCGCCCTGCTTGCGGCAGCATTCCAGCAGGTGCAGCTCGCGGATATACAGGGCCTTGCCGTCGCGGCTCAGGCTGATAAAGCCCATGACGCCATCATCGTTGCAGATCAGCCAGTTCTCGCGGCCCGCCCAGGCCACGTCGAAGCCGTCGTTGGACCACAACAAGCCGTTCTGACGGTAGTAATAGCTCATGGCCTGCTGGGTCAGGGTGCGGGCAAACGGCAGGTCCTGCTCGGTGGCCCGGCGCAAATGAAACTTCATTCAGAGGGCAACCACTTGGCCGGTCCACTGCCCGCCATCGCGACGGGCGATCACCAACGCGTCGCCGACACCGGGGGCGGCAACAAGCAAGTTGCCATCGGCGGTCCAGATCGCACTGCGACCGGCACAAGCCCAGCCTCCAGATGGGCCACCGTGGTTAGCCATCAGTACCAACAGGCCATGCTCCGCCGCATAGCCTTCAAGCAAAGCACTGTCCGCCGCGTAGCCTCCCTCGCTGATCAGTACGCCGGCGGCATACACCGTGGCGCTCGCTGCCGCCGCTTGACGTGGATGGCTGGCCTGGGAAAAGTCCGCACACACCGCCAATGCGATACGCTCCTCGGCCAATTCCAGGGCTTCACCGCCCTGCCCCGCGGCAAATGCCAGCTCTTCGCCGGGGTGCAGATGCTGCTTGGTGTAGACGCCTACTGAACCGTCCGCCCCAAGCACCAGCGCGCCGATCAGCACACCTGTTTGTGGCGCCAGACGCACCGGCATGCCCACCACAGCCGTCAACCGCAGCTCCCGCGCCAACTCACGCAAAGGCGTCAACACGGCGTCTTGCGGGTCGATGGCCAAGTCGGCCGCCAGGAACGGCTCGTAGCCCGTCAGTGACAGTTCTGGAAACACCAGGCATTGCACGCCCTGTTCAGCCGCGGCCCGCATCAACGCCAGGTGCCGCTGGATATTGGCAGCGACATCGCCCGGGATGGAAACGGTTTGCGCCGCAGCAAGGGTCAAGGCAGTCATGGTCGCGTCCTGGCAATCACTGGTTGAGAGTTATCAGCATATCCACACTTACCCCATAGCAGTAAGTACTACCACGCAATAGAAATTACTGATTGAATCCACCCGCACGCCTCTAGTAAGCTCCCCCCATCATTTGGAGAGCCCCATGTTGCCACTCACCCACACTCAGGTTTGCCCTGCTGCCAGCGCCTTGCGCTCGGTGTCGGCTACCCGTGTGAATGGTTCGAGCGCACTGGCCGGCTTTTATTTTGGGTATTGGTTTAGCCACTGGCGCGCCTGATACCTGAAATCGGCGCCCACTACTCAAGGGGTCGCCTACCAGAGAAATCTAAACCCCCGGTCGGCTCCCCGACCGGGGGTTTTGTTTTTTCAGCGCCTGACAATTTGTTTATCACGCTCACTTAAAGGAATCACACCATGAACTACGCCACCTATTACCGCTACGACACTTGCACTGCATGGCGATTTAGCCAGCTCCGTTCGGGACAGCCTGCCGCCTCCGACCGGTCACCCCGTGGTGGCAAGCCAACACACGTAGCCGATACGGCCAATTGTCGAACACCCCAGTAGGCCAAGCATGCGGGAATCGCCCGCCGCTTGCCCAGGAAGCCTTGAATATGAACTCCTCCGTCGCCGCTTTGCCCGTCTCTGCCCTCAACAGCGCCAATGAAGCCCTGACCCAGCGTTTGCCCAGCGCTCTTGAACTCAAGCACCAACTCCCGCTCAGCCCGTTCCTCAACGAACAAGTCCACGCCCATCGCCAAGCCGTGCGCGCCATCCTCAATGGCGAAGATTCACGCTTGCTGGTGATTGCCGGCCCGTGCTCGATCCACGACCCGGAATCGGCCATGGAATACGCGCGCAACCTGAAGAAGCTCGCGGTTGAAGTCAGCGACCAGATGCTGCTGGTGATCCGTGCCTACGTCGAGAAACCGCGCACCACTGTGGGTTGGAAAGGCTTGGCCTACGATCCGCACCTGGACGGCAGCGATGACATGGCCGCCGGCCTGGCCCTGTCCCGCGAACTGATGCGTGAAATGCTGCGCCTGGGCCTGCCGGTGGCCACCGAGTTGCTGCAACCCATGGCCGCCGGCTACTTCGATGACCTGCTCACGTGGGTCGCCATTGGTGCACGCACTACCGAATCGCAGATTCACCGCGAAATGGCCAGCGGCCTGGGCATGCCCGTGGGCTTCAAGAACGGCACCGACGGTGGCGTCGCCATTGCCTGCGATGCGATACGTTCAGCGTCTCACCCGCATCGCCACTTCGGCGTCGACAGCCAGGGCCACCCGGCGATCATCCAGACTCCCGGCAACCCCGACACCCACTTGGTGCTGCGCGGCGGCCACCGTGGGCCCAACTACGATGCGCAAAGCGTGGCCGACGTAAAGCATGACCTGGCCAAGTCCAAGGTGGCGGCACGGATCATGGTCGATTGCAGCCATGCCAACAGCGGCAAGAACCCGCTGCGCCAACCGGCGGTATTCAATGACGTGCTGGAGCAGCGCCTGCAAGGTGATACCTCGCTGGTCGGCATGATGCTTGAGAGTCACCTGTTCGAAGGCTGCCAGCCGCTGAGCGCGTCGATGAAATACGGCGTTTCGGTGACCGATGGTTGCCTGGGTTGGGACGGGACCGAGCAGTTGTTACGCAGTGCCGCTGAGCAATTGCGGGAACACCGCAAAGCCGACTGATCGGTGAAAATCAAAATCCGGGAGGGAGCTTGCTCTCGCTGGACGGGGTGCAGGCCCCGTCATTTTAGACAAAAAGCGGGTCCGCTTCGCGCCCCAGCGGGGGCAAGCTCCCTAAGGCACGCGGCTAGGCCCTGGCCACCGGCATGCGGGATAACTCCCGCAGCCACGGCAACACTCGCAGGCCGTGGAAGACCTCCGAGGGGTCGACGATGCCCATGAAATGTTCAAGATTGACGTTGTCCGGCATGCCCGGCAGGCGCACCCGTATTACCGGCGTTACACCGCAAGGCGCACCCAGATCCAGGTGATCGTAGACCAGAACATGACGCACCTGAGGCTGAGCTTCGTAAGCCTGGGCCATCAGCGCCGCATTGATAATCAGCACATCGAATGGGTCGGCAGGAATAGCGGTGAGAATCCGTAACTCCTCGAACGTTTGCACCGGCACGATCCGGTAATAGCCCAACTGGTTGAGCATTTTCTCGATGTACAGGCGTTGCAAATGCTGTTCATCGGCGATCAGGATGGTCAATGCTTTGTTCGGCATGGCAAACCCCTGGGCAGGCAGTGCTCGACAGTGAGCGTCGCCCATTTTCCAGACATATGCCGACGAAAAAATCAGGCATATTCCCCCTTCATGTAAGAACTTTCCCAAATCCTCCAAAAGGCGATCAACCACAGTCAGAGCTGATTGCAATAAGCGCTTAAGCCATGATGCAAAACATCGATCGCCTCACCCACGCTTTCAACCGCTGGTCCCAATGCCTGACGGTCCCGCTGTTCACACGCCGCCTCCAATGCCTCACATACACTGATCAATGGGTTGGCCTTGACCATCCGCGCTCCTCCCTTGGCACGATGAGCCAGGTCGTGCAACCTGGCAAAGTCTGCCTGGCTTGCCAGCCGTGGCAGCAAGGCACGATCCGCCTCCAGGCTTTCGAGTAACGGCGCCAGCAATTCGACCAGCGCGGCATGATCATCCCCGGTCAGCGCAACCAGGGTGCTCAAGTTGAAGGCAACCAAGGGTCGCGGGCTCGTGCCAACTGAACGCGACGCCAATGCCGCCCGCAAGTCGTCAAGCCCGGTTGGCTTGAACAGGCAGCCATCCATGCCAGCCTGCCGACAGCGCTCGGCCTCCTCCGGCTGGGCGTTGGCGGTGAACCCAAGTAACAGGCAGGGCTCCAGACCCCGCTCACGCTCCTGTACGCGAATCTCCTGGGCCAACTGATAGCCGTTCTTGAACGGCATATTGCAATCGGTAATGACGCCGTCGAACTGCCCCGTTCGCCACTGTTCAAGCCCTTGGACACCGTCTTCGGCCGTGATGATACGGTGGCCCAGAAAGCTCAACTGTCGGGCCAGCAGCAAGCGGTTGGCCGGGTAGTCGTCCACCACCAGAATGCTCAGCGCGCGCCCCTCAGGCGCCGCCTTTTGCACAGGCTCAACCGGGGCTGGCAGCGTGGCGGTCATGACCAGGGTCAACGTCACGTCCACCCGAGTACCGTGCCCCAACACACTACTCAAGTGCAATTGGCCGCCCATCATTTCGCACAGGCTGCGGCTGATCACCAACCCCAGCCCAGACCCGCTGCGTGCCGATTGCTGGTTATTGCTGCCCTGGATGAACACACTGAACAACCGCTGCTGGTCGGTGACGCTGATTCCGATGCCGGTATCTTGCACCCATAACTGCACGGCCAAGCGATCGCCCTCGACCACCGCCTGCGCGACCAAACTGACCTGCCCATGGGGAGTGAACTTGATGGCATTGCTCAGCAGATTCGAGACCACCTGCTTGAATCGCAGCGGGTCGACCAGCACCGCCTGGTCAATCAACGGGTCCAGCTCAACCTGCAGTGCCAACCCCTTGGCTCGGGCCAGCCCCTCGAATACGCGTGCGACCGACGCCAACAACTCATGCAGGTTGGCGGGCTCCAGGGTCAGTGACAAATGCCCGGACTCGATCCGCGCTATATCGAGAATATCGCCGATCAGCTCCAACATACCCCGCGAAGCCACCGAGGCCACCTCCAGAGCATCGCGGTCGACCCGTCCCTGCTCGGCATTTTTCAAGGCCAGTTCGATCATGCCGATCACGGCGTTCATCGGCGTGCGGATCTCGTGGCTCATGGTCGCCAGGAAGGTCGTCTTGGCGCGATTGGCGGCGTCGGCATCGTCCTTGGCTTCCTGTAGCTGGCCGAGCAGCCGGTGCCGTTCACTTACGTCTACCCAACCGGCAATCATGCCCACCACCTTCTCGTCGCCGTCGCGGTACGGCAGCATCCACTGGTAAATGGTCAGCACATCGCCATTGGGCACCTTGAGGATTCGATCATGAATCTGCGGCTCGCCGCCGGCCATCAAGCGCAGGTAATCCTCATGAAACGACCGGGCCTGTGGCGGGTTTTCGATGTCGGTTTCCACCACGGTCCTGCCGATCACATCTTCAAGTTTGTAGCCAAACACGTCGAGGTAGGCGTTATTGCAGGCCATCAGCCGCCCTTGGCGATCACGCACGTAAATCGGGTGCGGCGTGCCGTCGATCAATACGCTCATGAACCGCATCTGATCGCTCAGCGCTCGCTCGGCCTGCAGGCGCTTGCGAATCAGGCTGCGCAGGTAAATGGCCCAGCCCAGCGTGATTGCCAACAACAGCGCCGCCAACCCAAAGCCCTGAAGAATCACATTCCGATAACGCAACCAATAGCTGTCCTCGATGATGACCTCACTACGCCACTGGCCAATCAGTTCGTCCATTTCCTGAGGGGTGATGCTCAGCAGCGCCTTGTCCAGGATCGAATACAGCTCCAACTGACTGCGATTTACCCCAAAGGTCACGCGTGCAGGCTCAATGCCAACCGTACTGCTGACACGCAGGCGGTCGCGGTAATAACGGCTGATCAGATAGCGTGCGCTGATCAACGAGTTGACCGCGCCGTCGGCGTCACCATTGGCCACCAGCGCCATGGCTTGCTGGGGGTTCTCCACGTCGACAAACATCACACCTGGAAAATTTTTCGCTATGTCCTCATGCAGGCCATTGCCGACCACCATGGCCAGGCGTTTGCCGACCATGTCCTCCAGCGTGAGCGGGCTGTGGGGACCGTTACGGGTTACCAGCACAAAGGGATTGGTCAGGTAGGGCCGGGTAAAACGAACTTTTTCAGCACGCTCCGCACTAGGCGTGACGACCGCCAGCATGTCCGCCGTACCCGCACTGACGATATTGATCTGGCGCGGCAATGAGCCGCCCGGGACCACATCGAACTTCAAGCCGGTACGCAAGCTGATACGCGATAGTACCTCGGCACTCAACCCTTCGAACTGGCCTTGATCACCAATAAAAGATAACGGTAGAAAGTCATTGAGTACCGCGACTCTGACCCTTGGATTCTTTTGCACCCAGCGTTGTTCGCTGGCACTCAAATGCAACCGGTCAACGCCGATTATCCCCAGGTTACCTCCGCTCCAGCGGCGCAGGATTTCCATCTGCTCGCTGGCGGGAATCGCCTCCAGCGCGGCATTGAGAATGGGCAGTAAACGTGTATTTTCGCGGGCGACGGCAAACGCAAACGGGTTGACTTCCAAGCCGGAAAAATCCGCCATACGTACATTGTTGAGGTGATTGCGATTGATCAGATAGTTGCTGCTGATAGCATCCCCCAAATAGACGTCGGCGCGACCAAACGCTACGGCACCAATGGCTTCGAAAGTCGAGGCAAACAACGCCAATTGGGCCTGGGGGTAAAACGCCCGAACGGCGTCGGGCTGCATATAGTGATACAGCATCGCTACACGCTTGCCCGCCAGGTCGTCGTTCAACACCTGGCTATCGCCGCTGCGAGTCACCAGGGTCGGTTGATCGTTGGCGTAGGAGCGAGACAAAAGCAGTTGCGGGTCGGCCGCTTCGTAGCCATTGGCGGAACCGAGAAAATCCACGCCCCCCTTCTTCAAGGCTTCGATCACTTCATCGCGGGTATCGTAACGCCGTACCTCTATGGAGATATGCAGGGCCTGACCCACCAGTGCGGCAAAATCGGCGGTGATACCTTCGAGCTCGTCGTTGTTATTGGTCAAGTCAAAAGGCGCGTAATCGGGAGCAGAAACTCCCATCAACAATGTGCGCCGCTCGCGCAGCCAGCGCCAATCAGACTCGTCCAGTGCTACTTGCGGGGTGTCAATACGTGAGTGCCCCAACAGCCGCAAAGCATGGGGCTCATCCAGGGCCACCGCGATCTGAGGTAACAGGCTCATCCAGAAGATCATGGCGAACCTTATAAACGCGGTGGTGATCATCTCAATTCAGATCAGATGGTTGCGCTGGGCAAACTTGGATAAGTGCACTACCGAAGACATGCGTAACTTCTCCTTGAGTCGAGTCTTGTAAGTGCTGATGGTCTTGTGGCTCAGCAGCATCTGTTCGGCAATTTCCTTGTTGCCCAGCCCCAGGGCCAACATTTGCAATACGGTTAACTCACGGTCCGATAAGCACTCGATCATCTGCCGTTCCGTTTCTTGCAGATCATCGCGGCGCACCGAACTGGTCGGCAAACTGGGGAAGCAGCTGTAGCCCGACATGATCGCTTTGATAGCCTTTTGCAGCTCATCCAGCTCACCGGTCTTGGCGACGAACCCCATCGCGCCGGAACGCATGCAACGGGTAGAAAAAAATACCGCCAGGTAGGAGGTCAGTACCAGAATCTTGCACGGCAAGCCCAACGCCTTGATGCGGCTGATAACCTCCAACCCGCCTAATTTAGGCATCGCCAGGTCGAGGATAATCAGCTCGGGACGTTGCTCCCTCGCCAACTGCATGGCGTCAGCGCCATCCCCCGCCTGAAAAATCTCATCAAACCCCTCCAATTGCAGGAGGTGTTTGACCGTTGCCCGGATAAACGGATGGTCATCCACAATTAATGCTTTGCTCATAAAACTTCCTTATGTGGACAAAATACCCTTACACATCACGCCGGACCTGGGTACCTGTGAGAAATGACAGTTCCGACAAGCGGCACTGCTTCCTTGGAGCGGTAACCAAGCAGTGTCTGGCCCTTTCAATTAACTCAACAGAGCGACGGACGCCGGGCCTCAACGGCGCAACAGCCGCAAGTACCCAACTTTAGCAATGCAATGATGTTTCAACCGAAGGGATAATCCGGACAACATGTAGGATTTTTCCACATGCAAGCTTAGCCAATCCTGGCCAGCCCATAAGGATCAGTCGGTGGTGCTCGGACTCCAGAAGGCCTGCACCACCAGGGTTGACGTTGAGAGGCGCGCCACCAGCGCGTCCAGTTCGTCGCCATCCACCGACGTGGCGGCCAGGATGGCCTCGATTTCCACTTCGTCACTGCCGAACGGTCGCACGTCGACGTCGCTGGCAGGGTAGTTGCAGCGTGCCAGCTCGGCTTCCAGTAACACCATCACGGCCTGTTGCTGACTGCGGCGCGCAATGACATAGAGGATATTGGTGACCTCTGCCGACACCACGTCCAAGGGCTGACGATTGATGTTGTTGACGATCGGCCGCAGCAAGGTGTTGGCCGCCAGCACAAACAGCGTGCCCAGCAACGCCTCGAGGATCAGGTCGGCGCCGGCGCAGGCACCCACCGCGGCCGAAGCCCAGAGGGTGGCGGCCGTATTGAGCCCGCGCACATTGCCCTCCTCCCGCATGATCACACCCGCCCCCAGGAAGCCTATGCCCGACACCACGTAAGCGACCACGCGCACCGCGCCTTCCGCACCGCCCAGTCGGTTGGCCATGTCCACAAAGATCGCCGCGCCCACCGCCACCAGCACATTGGTACGTAAGCCGGCGGTGCGCTGGCGGTACTGGCGCTCGAACCCGATGAGGCCACCGAGAATAAACGCAGCGCTGAGGCTGACCACGGTGTCGACCAGGGAGTTGAGGTTGATGTTGTTGATTGCCTGCATAAGAAATCTCCATGAATGCAGCGGCACATTGGTAACTCGCAGGTCCCTTTAGGAGCTGGCTTGCCTGCGATAGCGGTACACCACCAATGAATCTGGCGACTGATACACCGTCATCGCGGGCAAGCCCGGCTCCCACAGGATTTGCGATGTTGCATGGAACCTGTTACTGCCAGCCAAACCTGCGAATGTAGTAGCCCTTCACTGCCTGAGTCAGCGCCATGTAAGCCAGCAAAATCACCGGCAGGAACACGAAGTACAGCGACGGCAGCGCCTGCAATTTGAAGTAGTGCGCCAAAGGCCCCATCGGCAGGAATATCCCCACGGCCATGATCACGCCGGTCATCAACATCAACGGCAGCGCTGCGCGGCTTTGCAGGAATGGGATTTTTGGCGTGCGGATCATGTGCACGATCAGGGTCTGGGTCAGCAGCCCCACCACAAACCAGCCGGATTGAAATAGCGTTTGGTGGTCTGGAGTGTTGGCATCAAACACATACCACATGAGTGCGAACGTGGTGATGTCGAAGATCGAACTGATCGGCCCGAAAAACAACATGAAGCGCCCCACTTCCCCCGGCTGCCAGCGTTGCGGCGTGGCAAGCATCTCGTCATCGACGTTGTCGAACGGAATCGCAATCTGCGAGATGTCATACAGCAGGTTTTGCACCAGCAGGTGCATCGGCAGCATCGGCAAAAACGGGATAAAGGCACTGGCCACCAACACCGAGAACACGTTGCCGAAGTTCGAACTGGCGGTCATCTTGATGTATTTGAGCATGTTGGCGAAGGTGCGCCGGCCTTCCAGCACGCCCTCCTCCAGGATCATCAGGCTCTTCTCCAGCAGGATGATGTCAGCCGCTTCCTTGGCGATGTCCACCGCACTGTCCACCGAAATCCCGATATCCGCCGTGCGCAACGCCGGAGCGTCATTGATGCCATCGCCCATAAAGCCGACCACATGTCCGTTGGCCTTGAGCAGCCGCACGATGCGTTCCTTGTGGCTGGGCGTGAGCTTGGCAAACACATTGGTGGTTTCCACGGCCAGGGCCAGTTCGGCGTCGCTCATCGCCTCGATGTCGTTGCCCATCAGCAAGCCTTGTTGCTCCAGGCCCACTTCGCGGCAGATCTTCGCCGTGACCAGTTCGTTGTCGCCGGTCAACACTTTCACCGCCACGCCGTGGGCCTTCAGGGCCTTGAGGGCGGGCGCGGTGCTTTCCTTGGGCGGGTCGAGAAACGCCACGTAGCCGATCAGCGTCAGGTTGTTTTCATCGGCCAGGGTGTAGGTTTCACGTCCTGCCGGCATCGGCTGCGCCGCTACCGCCACCACCCGCAGCCCTTCTTCGTTAAAGGCCGCGGTCACCTGGCGAATGCGCGCCAGCAGTTCGTCGGTCAGTGCCTCATCGACGTCACCATGACGCACGCGATTGCACACCGACAAAATTTCCTCCACCGCCCCTTTGCAGATCAACAGGTGCGGTTGGTGCTCCTCGGCCACCACCACCGACATGCGGCGGCGGTTGAAATCGAATGGGATCTCGTCGACCTTGTGGAACGCGGTACCGACTTTCAGCTCACGATGGATGTCCACATGCTCGAGCACGGCCACATCCAACAGGTTTTTCAGGCCGGTCTGGTAGTAGCTGTTGAGGTAGGCCATTTCCAGCACGTCGTCCGACTCCTGGCCCCACACGTCCACATGGCGCGCCAGGAAAATCTTGTCCTGGGTGAGCGTGCCGGTCTTGTCGGTGCACAGCACGTCCATGGCGCCGAAGTTCTGGATCGCGTCCAGGCGCTTGACGATGACCTTCTTGCGCGACAGAAACACCGCGCCCTTGGCCAAGGTCGAGGTGACGATCATGGGCAGCATTTCCGGGGTCAAGCCTACCGCAATCGACAGCGCGAACAGCAACGCCTCGGTCCAGTCGCCCTTGGTGAAGCCGTTGATGAACAGCACCAGCGGCGCCATCACGAACATAAAGCGAATCAGCAACCAACTGACCTTGTTGACCCCCTGCTGGAACGAGGTGGTCGCACGGTCCGTCGCCGTGACGCGTTGCGCCAAGGCACCAAAATACGTGCTGTTGCCGGTGGCGAGGATTACCGCCGTGGCGGCGCCGGACACCACGTTGGTGCCCATGAACAGAATGTTCTCCAGCTCCAGCGGGTTGCGCGTGTGGGCGTCCTGCTGGTGGGCGAACTTTTCCACCGGCATGGATTCACCGGTCATAGCCGCCTGGCTGACGAACAAGTCCTTGGCGCTGAGCACGCGGCAGTCCGCGGGGATCATGTCGCCGGCCGACAACACAATCAGATCGCCTGGCACTAGTTGTTTGATCGGCAGTTCAATGCGCTTGGCAGCATCGCGGCGCAGCACCGTCGCGGTATTGCTCACCATGGCCTTCAAGGCGTCGGCGGCCTTGTTCGACTTGGCCTCCTGCCAGAAGCGCAACAGGGTCGAGAGCACCACCATGGAGAAAATCACCGTGGCGGCCTTCATGTCTTCGGTCAGCCAAGAGATCACCGCCAACAGGGTCAGCAGCAGGTTGAACGGATTCTTGTAGCAATGCCACAGGTGCACCCACCACGGCAGCGGCTGTTCGTGCTCGACTTCGTTAAGGCCGTATTGCACGCGCAAGGCGTCGGCTTCCTGAGTGCTCAAGCCCTCGGCGTGGCTGCCCAGCACGCCCAGCAATTGCACAGTGCTGCGGTTGGCAGAGGCCACCAGTGTCTGCGCCAGGCTGGGCGGTACTTCGCGGCTGACGCTGGCATCGGTCACGGTCTCCAGCATCGCCAGGCGGCGAAAATGCCGCGCGATATGCCGGGTCCGCAGGAAACCGGCGAAGAACTCTTTGAGCAAAGTGAGGTTCATGGTGTAACTCCTGCGCGAGGAAAAACCGTCGTGCAGGTACTGCCCGTCCACACCGCGCCCGTCACACAGGCACAGCCGAACCTGGCCCGCCCGCCGTAACAGGCAGGCGCGTCCGTAGCATCCAGGCGTTACCCAGGTGCTGGTCAGCGTCGATGAGAGGGAATCAGGCAGGTGCCAGGACTGGCCACCGCCGGGATGCCGCTTCTCGCTTTATGAGGCGAGACAACGGCATCTGGAAAATGCGCGTTACCTTGCCAAGTAGAGGCCGGTTACCGAAACCGGCCGACGACTGTCACTCGAACAAGTACCCACTGAGGGTCTCCGCTATTGATGAAAACGCGCGAAGCTTACGCCCCGATGTTGGCGGAGTAAACCGTAGGAAAGTGCCAGCCTGGTGAATAAGAAGATTCTTCAGGATGGGTTCAGGTAACAACCGTAGGAGCGAGCTTGCTCGCGAAAAACGCCAACGATAACGCGTGCTTGCTGTGTGAACGCGGCGCCTGCGAGTTTTTCGCGAGCAAGCTCGCTCCTACAGAGGCGGAGTGCTGCTTTCACTCATGAGCCTGCCTGCTATCGGTCGGCGCTTGAACACGATCCTCGAGACTGTAATCGCGCACTACCTGGACAATGCGCAGGTGGTAGTCAGCAAAAACCTGCCGACGGCCTGTTGATTGAGCGGCTCGATGTAGCTCAAGGCTGCGCCACTGCTGGATGGCTTCCTCGTCACGCCAGAATGATAAGGAGAGCAACTTTCCAGGTTCACTCAGGCTCTGGAAACGCTCAACTGAAATGAAGCCATCGATTTGGGCGAGCAAGGGCTTGAGTTCGGCAGCGAGGTCGAGATAACGCTGGTAGTGCTCCTCATGTGGCCAGGCTTCAAAAATAACAGCGATCATTGTTGAGTCTCCTCATCACGGTAGAACCGCGGGATGCGGCCATTAAGGGAAGGCAAATAATCCCAGCGATAAGCACGGGCGGATAAGCCTGGCCGTCGCTGCAAGAATGCCGAAATCACCTCTGAAGCAATAGCCAATGCCAAGGGCTGGCCTGGGCATTGATGCCTGCCTGCGCCGAAGCTGAAGGTTCGTCGTTGAGTTCGTTTGGGCAGGAAACTGTCGGGGTCTGGGTTGGCGCCGGGATCTCGGTTGGCAGCAGCAAGCAAGAGTAAAACGGTATCGCCCGCCTCTAGAACGCTGCCGCCAATCGTGCAGCGCCGTGCAACGAAGCGCCGCGTGTTTTGTACCGGTGAGTCGTGGCGCGCCACCTCTGCCACCCACTCAGCGACGCGCATGGGTGTGGCGGGCATGCCTTCAAACAGGCCGGGGTTTCGTTGGAGCGCTATGAGGGCGTTGCCGATCAGGCCTGCAGTGGCTTCGCAGGTCTGTGACAACAGGCCAATCAGATTCGCTATCAACGCATCATCGTCTTTCCAGGCTGAGGCTTGGTATTCGCCATAAAGACGGTCCAACAAGCCGCTACGCTTATCGCCGTTATTCAGCAGCGCTTGGAACATCTGCTTCAACCGAGCCGCCCCGCAATGGGCTTCACTGAGTTGAGCTTCGTCGCTCAGTGGCGATAGACAGGCGACAAAATCTCGTGTCAGTTGCGCGACTTCCTGCCACTGGCTGGGTGCGAAACCTATCAAAGTTGCAATGACCGAAACCGGTAACCTGAACATCCACTCGTTCGGGTTACCGATCGGGTCATCCAGTGTCTCGACAACCCGCGCCACAATGCCTGCGATATTTTCGGTTCCCAACGAGCCCAAGGCGGGTTCGATAACCCTCCGGGGACACCGGTGTTGCACGCCCTCGTTCATACGCATCAAACGACCAAAGATATCGCCTGCCGCGCCTTGTGCAATGGCCGCTGGAATCGGCTCGTGCGGTGGACGTACAAGGCAGTCGGGATGCTCCAGAATGGCCTCGACAACACTGGCGCCACTTGCAATCCATAAACCAAGATCTGCATCGAAGACCAGTTCACTTTGTCGCCTGAGGCGTGCGTAATAATCGTAGGGGTCGGCATGGGTGGCGGCTTCAAACGGCGTCATGGTGGCAGTCCTTTTCGCTAAGAACAGCTACTATCGAACAATCGTCACCCCGACAATTCGTTCAGGAACGAAATATGGATTCCCAAAGCAATGACACTGCCATTTCGCGTGTCGCCGGCGCCATTGCCGAGCCCGCAAGGACGAAAATGCTATGTTCGCTGATGGACGGCCACGCCCGCACCAGTACGGAACTGGCCGTCATCGCCGACGTCAGTGCTTCTACGGCGAGCGCACACTTGGCAAGGCTTAAAGAGGACGGCTTGGTAAAACTGCACACCCAGGGTAGGCACCGCTACTTCAGCCTGGCAGACGCTCACGTGGCCGAAGCCATCGAAGCCCTCATGGTGATCAGCCGAAATGCCCAAGCGGGGTTTGTTTCAACGACCCCCAGTCGGTTGCAGCTAGCGCGAACCTGCTATGACCACATGGCGGGGTCCTTGGCGGTACAACTGCACGACTATTTTTTCGACTCTGGCTGGTTGACCCTACCAGACGCAAGTGACGGTACGTATCAGCTCAGCGTGGAGGGCGAAAAAGCGATGACAGGGCTCGGTGTCGACGTAGCAACCGTAAGGGCACAGCGGCGTCGGTTCGCTTGCTCATGCCTGGACTGGAGCATGCGTCGCCCTCACCTCGCCGGCGCACTGGGGGCCGCTGTTCTACAGGCCGTCATAAGCCGTAAATGGGTTAGCCAGGACCTTGATAGTCGGGCGCTGACAGTGACGCCCAAGGGGCGAAAGGAGCTGTCGGGCAGGTTTGGGATCAGGATGGATGCCCCAGAACTGAAGCGCTTAGGCAGCGCCTGCGCATGAGGCCAAGCACAATTGATGTTCAGCCATCTCAATCATCCCGCGTCAGCACTTCCAGCAATTCAATTTCGAAGCGCAGATTACTGTTGGGTTTGATATGCGCCCCCATCGAGCGCTCGCCATAGGCCAGGTGCGCCGGTACATACAACGAGCGTACACCGCCAACCTGCATGCCCATCAAGCCCTGGTCCCACCCCTTGATCACGCGGCCAGTGCCGATCACGCACTGGAACGGTTTGCCCCGCTCCCAGGAGGAATCGAACACCGTGCCATCTTCCAGGGTGCCGGTGTATTGGGTGGTGATCAGCGCGCCCTTGACCACGGCTTTGCCGTCGCCCAGGCGGATGTCGGTGACCTGTAGTTCGTCGTTGCTCATGGGGTTCTCATTGAAGGGGCCAAAGGCTGGGGTTTTCCCAGAATCGGAGGGGTTTGGCAAGTGCAGGGAAATGGCCAACGTGATGGTGGACCGTTCGCTGGAATGCATACAGCCGCGTCAGCTCCCACATTGAATCTGCATGCATTCAGAGGTCGCCGTGTCGACCCTTTACAACCAATGCCAGAACCGGCTCCAGAACCCGCGCCCCAACTCATCCTTGCACCCGGCATATTGGCGCGCATACATCTGCGAACGCGCCTGTACCTTGCTCGCTACCGGCGGCAGCCAGGCTTTGCTGGCATAGGTGCGCTGGCGGTAGCCGCCCCAGCCTTCGTGGTAGTTCAGGTACTGGCCGTAGGCATCGTATTTGTAGACGCCGTTGATGGTGTAGGTCTTGTCCATGTACCAGCCGATAAAGTCAATCGCGTCGTCGAAGTCTTCGCGATCAGCGCCGCTGCGGCCGGTGGCTTTGCGGTAGTCGTTCCATACTTCATCCTTGGCCTGGGCATAGCCGGAAGCGGTGGAGACGCGGCCCCATGGGATGATCCACAGCAGGTATTTACGCGGGGTCTTGGCGTCGTGACGAAAGCCCGACTCCTGATACATGATGGCAAACGGCACCTGGATCGGTACGCCCCAGCGCTTTTGCGTGACCTTGGCGGCGTCGTACCAGTCGTCTTTTTCGCGGAAGATACCGCAGAGGTCGTTGGGCGTGCGTGGCGGCGAGGTGCCGCACGCCGCCAACAGGGAAGTGAGTAATAACAGTCCGACGGCTTTGCCTGCGCTCAAGGGTCACCTTTGTGGGATAAGGGTAAAATGCCAGCATTTTACCCCTTCACACAGGCGGCGTCCTTGCCGCAGACATCTTTAAGCCAAAGGCACGCGACGGGTAGTCAGCGCGATACGACCAATAAAGAAGCTCAACGCCGCACCCAACAGCAGCATGGCCAAGGTGCTCCAGGCCGCGCGGGACAGTTGCTTGGCAGCGACTTCACCGGCTTCACGGGCTTTCTGTTCAGCCTGCTTTTTCAGCTCATCGACCTTTTGCATGGCTTGCTGATAAGCCTGGGCATAGTTGTCGACGATCTGCGTGGCTTCTTCTTTGCTCTTGCCAGTGCGGGCCGCGACGATGTTGACCAGCGCCTCTTTATCCGCTGCATTCAATGCTGGCTCGCCGGACGCTTTCACACGTTCGAACCATTGCTTGAGCTCATCACCGGCCTGCGCAGGATTGGTCGCTGCATCGGTAGCCGACTGCTTGCCATCGGCAGCTGCCTGATCGGCTTTCTGCTCGACATTGGCAGGGTCCAGTTCAGCCTTGCCGCTCTGCTTGAGCAAGGTATCCAGTTGGCCTTGCAGGCTGTTCCAGTCCAGCTCGATGCCCTGCTCGTTCAACTGTTGCTTGATGCTATTGCCAATCCCTGGCGCGGCGGCAGCAATGCCACTGCCCGCAGCAGACAGACCTTTACCCACCACGTTGCCGGCCGTACCGACCACGCTGGAAGCCAGGCCCGCCAACAGCCAAGTGGTGAGCAAGGTGGTCAAGGTCCAGGTCAGCACCCCATGCAGGCCGCCACGATCCGGCGCGGTGCGGCCGGCCACGAACGCGCCCAACGCGATGGCGACCAGTGTCGATACAAACAGCCAGATACCCGCACCCGTGCCAAAACCGCTCAACGGGTTGCCCGCTTCCATCGGGTCAACGGCACTGGCGCCAATGGCGGTGCCCAACACACTCAAGACCAGGTAGGTGACCAGTGCGATTGCACTACCGGCCAGTACCGAGCTCCACGACACTCGAAACAGCGATCGATTGGTTTCATAGACAGTGGTCATACAAAGGTCCTTTTCAAATTGAGGAGCAAGGCAATGCGCCTTGATGGGTGTGAGTGTGGCGAAACGACATACGTTCAGTCCTGGCCCATATGCACCAGGTGATCTGGTGCATTCGCACTGCCCCATGGGCAATTACTCTGCACTATCCTGAAGCCAGGATGTCGTAACCCAATGTGCCTTGCCCTGCCCTAATCGGAGACGTTATGACCCAGGATGTTCTCGCCAAAGAAACCAACCGCCGCCAACTGCAGACCATCATCTCGGGACTGTCCGACGGTGTGATTCTGGCCGAGGTCGACCAGACCATTCTCTGGGCCAATGAAGCGGCGTTGACCATGCATGGGGTCAGCGAGGTCAAGGAACTGGGCGCCAATACCGAGGCGTACGCCAAACGCTTTGCCCTGCGCTATCGCAACAACCATCCCTTGCCACTGGACAGCTACCCCCTCAGCCGCGTGGCTGCCGGCGAAGAGTTCAGCGATGTGGTGGTGGAAGTCACACCCGCCGACGACGAACACCGCAGTTGGGTACATCGCCTGCGCAGCCTGGTGCTGACCGATGCCCAGGGTGAACCTGAGTTGCTGGTACTGATCCTCAGCGACGCCACCGAATGGGCCAGCGCCGAACAACGCTTTGAGAAAACCTTCAACGCCAACCCGGCGCCCGCGGTGATCTGTCGCCTCAGCGACCTGCGCTACATCAAGGTCAACCAGGGTTTTCTGGAGATGACCGGCTACAACCGCGACCAGGTCATCGGCAAATCTGTGTATGAACTGGATGTGCTGGAACAGGCCGAGCGCAAGGACCTGGCGATCCAGCGCCTGGGCGAAGGCGCGACCATCCCGCAGATGCAGGCCGAACTGAGACTGCCCGAAGGTGGCAGCAAACTGGTGATCGTCGCCGGCCAACCGTTGGACATGAACGAGGAAGACTGCATGCTGTTTTCCTTCACCGACCTGGAGCCTCGGCGCAAAGCCGAGATCGCCCTGCGCCAGAGCGAAGAACGCTTCGCCAAATCCTTCCGCCTGACGCCCGTGCCGACCCTGGTATGCAGTGCCGACAACCGCCAGGTAGTAGACATCAACGAAGCCTTCATGAGCATCACCGGCTACATCAGCGAGGAATTGATCGGCAAATCCATCGAAGACATCAACTTCATCGACAGCCCCCAGGCCGGCGCGCAGTTGTTCGCCACCCTGGAAAAAGCCGGCAACCTTGAAGGCCAGGACCTCAAGGTGCGCAAGAAAGGCAACGAGGTGATCGACTGCGTGGTATCCGCCGACACCGTGATTATCCAGGACGTCCCCTGCTACCTGATGGTGCTGATGAACATCACCGAGCGCAAACGCTCGGAGCTGGAACTGGTGGCGGCCATCGAGGAAGTCATGCAGGACGCGTCCTGGTTCAGCCAGACCCTGATCGAGAAGCTGGCCAACGCCAAGAGCGTCAACAGCCCCAACCTGCCGAATGTTTCCTTCACCGACCTCACCGCCCGCGAGCGCGATGTATTGGGCCTGATCTGCGAGGGCCTGGCGGACAAAGAAATCGCCTCGCGCCTGAAACTGGCGCCCAACACCGTGCGTAACCATGTGGCCACGGTGTATTCCAAGCTGGGGGTGCACAGCCGTAGTGCTGCGATCGTCTGGGCTCGTGAACGCGGGCTGTTTGCCGGTGATTTGCGCCTGAAAAACAAGCCCTGACCCTGCAAATGCACTAGTGCGTCTAGTGCGAATTCGCCTTATTGAGCGGCGGTGCAAGCAATAACCTTCAAGGGATCGTATTTATGCCTAGAAGGAACCCGCATGTTTACCCTCTCTCAGCTGCGCAACTGCATCGAAGAAGGCCTGTCACCGCTGACGTGCGAATTCACCCTGTGCCGGGACGCGTCCTTGACCCTCAAGGTCTACGATGCCGAGACCGGCCGCGTCGACCTAGTGGTTACTGGCATCAGCACCAACCGCCTGCAGACCCCGCAGGAAGTAGCGAAAATGGTGGATGAATTGCGCTACGAGCTGCAAAGCAACAACGTCGGCAAGCTCACGCTGGATGATTTGCCTTTATCGCCGCTCCCATGAAATAAAACACCCCGCCGGCAACGATAAACGCCCCCAGCATGTAGAACATGTAATGGGCCGGCAGGCTGGCCAACACCAGCCCACACAGCACCGGCCCCAGCGCCGCACCGAGGTTGGACAGGTTTTGCGCCCCGTAATACATGCCCCGCAGGTGGTCCGGGGCAATTCGGTCGATAAACATGTATTCGGCCGGAAACACGATGATCTCCCCGACGGTGAACACCGCCATCGCCAGCACCCAGCCCACCACGCTGGTGGACAGCCCGAAGCCAATCAACCCCAGCATGAACATGCTCAAGCCAGCGATCAGCCACTGGCTCAGGTAACGGTGCGAGATGCGCCGGCCAATCAAGTACTGCAAGGCAATCACTAGCACGGCGTTGGTGGTCAGCACCGCGCTGATCACCGTGTAGGTGTATTCGGCGGTCGTGGTGGTCACCAGGTATTGCGACAGATAGGCCGTGAACTGGCCGAACACCACCGCGCTGAGTAAACCGCCGAGGGTGAAGCACACTAGGCGACGGTCCTGCAGCAAAACGCGGGCGACGGCAAGGAACGGCAGCGGCTTTTGCGTGGCATCCACCGTGGCCAAGTTACGGTCACCCCAGCGCCCATACAGCAGAAAAAAACTCAGCCCTAACAGCGCCGACAGAATAAACGGCAGGCTGATATCCAGCTTGGCCACCATCGCGCCAAAGAACGGCCCTACGGCATAGCCGATATTGGTAAGCGTGTACTTGATGGAAAACACTTCGCTGCGCGCGTCTTCGGGCAGCAGGCTGGCGAAGCCGGCTTTCACCGCAATATCGATGACGGCGTAGGCCAGGTTGATCAGGATCAGGCAGCCATAGAACGACCAGATATTTTGCGCCAGCACCGTGCCGATAAACCCCAGCACAAACACCAGGCTCAAGCCGAGCAACAGGCGATAGCTATTGATGCGGTCGACCAGGAAACCACCGTAGACACTGAGTAGCGAACCGACGATCAGCGAACTGCCGATTACCAGGCCGACCTGGGTAATGTCCAAGGCGAAATGGCTGGTGAGGTAGATCACGAGATAAGGAAAAGTGATGGCCTTGGCCAGCGTAAGCAGCAACGTGGCGCACAGCAACAGGTTCACGGTGCGGGGGTAGTTTCTGATGGTGGCAAGCATCCTGCTCTCGTTCTTCAAAGGTAACGCGACCATTGCGGTCGGTTACCTTAACGCAAGAAACATGAAACGAGCAGATGCCCCGGCGGGATTATTTCTTGACTGGCGTAATCTCGAGGATGGTGCCGTTGGTGGTCTTGAGCAGGACGTACTTGTCGCCTACGCGCGCCCACTGGCTTTCTTCTTCGGGCTGCTTCAGGCCGCGCTTTTTCCAATCGCTGATGGCCGACTCCTTGCGCATCAGGATATCCGGAGCGCGGTCGCCTTCTTTCAAATCACGAGCGTTGATGTTTGAAGGTTGCACGGTTTCCTGAGGGGTATCGCCGGCCTGCACTACAGCGCTGGCGGAGGAAAAGCTGGCAGCGACCAGCAGGCAAGCGGCTAAGGTTTTCGACTTCATGGGTGCTCCTTCAATTAATGGTGCGTACCCAGATTCCGACCGCGGCGGCGCGTAATCATTCAGCCGTATTTCCCTGTGGCCAGAGATTGCTCCCGCCGGGATGCGCAGCGGCCCCAATCCATTCACCGCATGTTTTCAGTGGGTACGCGGTCGGGCTTTTTGGGGCAGCTTCGCGGCCCAGCGGGAGCAAGCTCCCTCGCCACAGGGGGGTACACCGTTATAGCCAGGCGGCGTCCCAGAGCGAGTAGTCGCCAACATGCTCGACCAGTCCGGCTCGCAGTGGGTTGGCGATGATGTAGCGAGCAGCCTTGATAAGGTCTTCATCGGCCCGCACCGCACGATCATGATAGCCGTACTGCCAAAAAGCACCGTGCGTGCGACGGGCTCGGTTGATGGTCAGTGTGCTGCGCGACTTCACCCGTTTCATCACTTCAGGCAGCGTCGCGCCTCGCAATTCAAATAACCAGTGAAGGTGGTCCGGCATAATGCCCCAAGCCAGCGAGTTGACCAGTCCAAGGTCATGGGCTCGTTTGAGCTCGGCAACCAATAGCCGCCCCAGGTAAAGATCGGCAAATACCGGGCGACGTTGATAAACCACGGCAGTCACCAAATAAGCTCGACCAGGTTCTGAATAACGGCCACGTCGCAACAAATGAGAGTTGGGCTTGTGAAGCAATCCTTTGCTCCCCTGAATGGTTGAATGGTCCATTCAACCTAGCAGGCACCTGAGATGTCCCTGCCCAATACAGTTTCCCCATATTTCCCAATCCTTTGTGGCGAGGGAGCTTGCTCCCGCTGGGCTGCGCAGCAGCCCCAAAAAGCCACACCGCGCATCCACTGAACGCATGCGGTGAATGGGTTGGGGCCGCTTCGCTGCCCAGCGGGAGCAAGCTCCCTCGCCACAAGGGTTTGTGCATAGGGTTTGCGAGCGTGAAAATAATCGTGTAATTTTTCATGAAATTATTCGAATTAAATTTCATGACCCCTCAAGAAGAACTCGCCACCCTCGCGGCGCTGATCCACGACCTGCGCAAGCACAAGAAGCTCACCCTGGCCCAACTTGCGCAAAAAATCGAACGGTCGGTGGGGTTTCTGTCCCAGGTCGAACGTGGCCTGTCGCGCCCGACCGTGGCCGATTTAACCGCCATCAGTCACGCCCTCGATGTGCCCACCACCTATTTCTACAGCCTGCCCAAACCCAAGGCGGTGGATTGGGTCACACGCCCCAACGAGCGGCGCACGGTGTATTACGCCAATGGCATCACCGACATCCTGGTGTCGCCGAGCATGAACGGTGCGTTCTCGATGCTTGACAGCCTGTTGGCCCCCGGTGCCAACAGCGGCGAACAGAGCATGAGCGACCGTGCCGAACAGGCCGGATTTGTGCTCGAAGGCGAGTTGACCCTGTGGGTGGATGACGAAGCCGCGCCAGTCACCCTCAGCCCCGGCGACAGTTTCCACCTCGCCAGTTTCGCCCACTGCCGCTACGCCAACCTGACCGACCTGCCCGCCCGCGTCTTGTGGGTTTACAACTAGGAGCTGCACCCGTGAAAAGCCATTCCTCCAAGTTGCTGGCCGAAGTACGCAGCTTTCGCCAGAACCACCCCGACGTGCGCTATGTCGACCTGATCGCCCTGGACATTCCCGGGCATTTCTACGGCAAGCGCTACCCCGTGGAGATGCTTGAAAAAGTCGCCGCCGGCAGCCCGCTGAAGCTGCCGCAGAATGCGGTATTGCTGGGGGTCCAGGGGGGGTTGTTCAAGATTGGCGACTACTGCTTCAACGATGGCGACCCGGATGCCAATCGCCGATTGGTGCCCGGCACGCTCAAACCGGTGAACTGGGAGTCGCAGCCATTGGGGCAAATGCTCATCACCTC
Source organism: Pseudomonas sp. PA-1-3F (assembly GCF_021609665.1). Lineage (NCBI taxonomy): Bacteria > Pseudomonadati > Pseudomonadota > Gammaproteobacteria > Pseudomonadales > Pseudomonadaceae > Pseudomonas > Pseudomonas sp. PA-1-3F. The sequence goes on from NZ_WJZD01000007.1 coordinate 160,174, forward strand.
GGACGGCACCGAAGCGCCCATCGAGTTCGAACCCCGCGAAGTCCTGGGCAAGGTCCTGGAACGCTTGCAGCATCAGGGCATTCATCCCGTGGTGGCGTTTGAGCTGGAGTTCTACCTGTTCGATAAACAGCTGGAAAACGGCCTGCCGCAATTCGCCCGCGACCCGCTCAGTGGGGATGCCGACGACCAGCCCAACCTGCATATCGAACGGCTGTCGCGTTTCAGCGACGTGCTCGACGACATGGCGCAAACCGCCAAGGACCAAGGCATCGACATCACGGTGATCACCGCCGAGATCGGCCCCGGCCAGTTCGAGATCAACTTCGGCCACTGCGATGACGGCCTGCGCGCCGCCGACTGGGCCGCCCTGTTCTGCCGCAGCACCCGTGGCGTTGCGCTCAAGCATGGTTACCGCGCCAGCTTCATGGCCAAACCCTATCTGCAATTTCCCGGCAGCGGCATGCACGTGCATGTCAGCCTTTACGACGCAGCGGGCAATAACTTGCTAGCGGCCCATCAGCAGCAGCCATTGCGCCACGCCGTAGCCGGTTGCCTGGAATTGCTGCCCCACTGCATGCCGATCTTCTCGCCCAACCACAACGCCTTCCGTCGCCTGGGCGGCACGGTCAACGCTGCGACGCGGGCGAGCTGGGGCTTTGAAGACCGCGATGCCTGTGTGCGCATCCCCGAGTCCGACCCGCGCAACCTGCGGATCGAGCACCGCCTGGCCAGCGCCGATGCCAACCCTTACCTGGTGCTGGCGGCAATCCTGGTGGGCCTGGAGCACGGGCTTGAGGCCAAGCGCGAACCCATCGCGCCATTGAACGAAGACCGCAACAGCGGCACCGATTTCCCGGTGGAAATGCTCGACGCCGTGCGTGCCATGCAGCAGCAACCAATACTGCGCGACAAGCTGGGCGCGGAATTTGTCGACGTGTATTGCGAGAACAAACGCCAGGATCACCTGGCCTTTCAACAAGAGATCCATGCGCGAGAATATCGCTGGTTTCTCTGACCCCACCATGGAAATGCAGATGAGCGACCAAGCCGCCCCGGCCCTCAAGGAAATCTTCAACATCGAACGCCTGCAACACATCGCCACCGAAATGACTGTGGTGTACCCGGCGTTCGACGCCAAGGGTTTTCTCCAGCACGCTTGCGTCGGGCTGGCCGAGTTATCGGTGATGCAACGCATGGCCCGGGTCAGCGAGAGCCTGCACGCGGTGATCCCGCTGGATTATGCGCAAACCCTCAAGCTGCTTTACGCTCTGGCACCGCGCATCAACAGCGGCTTTGTCAGCCTGTTCCTGGCGCATTACGTGGCGAGTTATGGCCTGGGTGATTTCAAACGTTCAATGGCCGCGCTGAAGTTTTTCACCACCTTTGGTTCGGCCGAGTTCGCCATTCGCCACTTCTTACTGCACGACTTCGAGCGCACCTTGGCAGTGATGCAGCAATGGTCGCTGGATGGCAACGAACACGTACGCCGCCTGGCCAGTGAAGGCTCACGCCCTCGCCTGCCTTGGTCGTTTCGCCTCGCCAACGTGCAGGCCAACCCCAAGTTATGTGCGTCGATCCTGGATAACCTCAGGGCCGACAGCAGCCTCTATGTGCGCAAGTCGGTGGCCAACCACCTCAATGACATCACCAAGGACCACCCCGACTGGGTGCTCAATGTGATCGAAGGCTGGAACCTGGCCAACGCCCACACCGCCTGGATCGCTCGCCATGCGTTGCGCAGCTTGATCAAGCAAGGCGACACCCGCGCGCTGACGATCATGGGGGCCGGAGCCAAGGCTGAGGTGACGATCCGTGGACTGAGCGTCACCCCCGCCGTGATCCGATTGGGCGAGCGGATCAATCTGTCATTCCAGCTGGAATCCACCGCCAACCACGCGCAAAAACTGGTGGTGGACTACGCCATCGACTACGTAAAAAGCGCTGGCCACAGCGCATCCAAAGTGTTCAAGCTCAAGGCTTTTACCTTGGGCGCCGGCGAACGGCAGACCATCAACCGCGAGCAGCACATCCGCGAATTGACCACGCGCAAGCACTACCCCGGCACGCATCGGATACATGTTTTGATCAACGGTGAACGCCTGGCCAGTGCAGAGTTCGAACTGCTGAAACCTTGACACAAATCAAACAAAAGGCTCTAGCACGGGCTTTTCAGCCCGATAAATTGTCGAACAATCCTGGCCTTTGCCGTTGAGATCTATTATCATCCGGCGCCTTCTCGCTACCCGCCGGGTAGCTGTTTCAATGTGTCACCCGAGGCGCCCATGTACCGTTTTTCGTTTCACCGCCCTTTGATTGCCATCAGCCTGGGGCTGGTTTCCCATTCCGTCAGCGCAGCCCTGCAACCCATAGCCGAAGCCCCGCTGGCCAGTGACACCGAGCTGCACTGCCACTTCAACCGCGACGCCAGCACCGACTGCACCACCACTTACCGCTACACGATCCTCAAGGCCAACGGCCGCGAAATGCTCTCGCGCATCGACTTCGACTACTCCGAAGCCGACACCTTTGAAGTGGTCAGCGCTCAATCCACCCAGCCTGGCGCCAAGCCGGTCGCCCTGGCCGCCACGCAAATCGATACCCGCAGCGCACCCAACCCGGACCAAGGCTTCAGCCGCGACAAGCAAACCTCCCTGGCCTTCCCCAACATGCGCGTGGGCACGCAGATCCGCTACACGGTACGCCAGCATTACCCGGCCAAACCGCTGATGACTCAGTTCCACTATGTGCTCAAGTTCGGGCCCAGCTCAGCCCGTCGCGATCGCTTCAAGGCGCGCTTTACCGCCGAACGACCGATGCAGTGGCGCAGCGAATTGTTCGACGGTTTCAAGGTAACGCCTTCGAGCAACGGCAAGACCTTGGATGTGGTGCAAAAAGCCCCGACCTACCTCAACTACATCAATGAATCCTCCGCCGCCGCACTGCTGCGCGTCCCACGCCTGGAAGTGGGCAGCGCCGTGGACCGCCAGGCGTACTTCGGTGATTTCGCCCAGCGTTACAACCAGATCCTTGGCGCCACCCTGCCGGCGCAAGCCGCCGCCGCCGTGGCCGCCGCACGCAGCCTGGCGCCAGCTGAGCAAGTCGCGGCAATGATGCAGCACATCAATGATCATTACCGCTACCTGGGTGACTGGCGGGCGACCGAGCGCGGCTATGTGCCGTTCAGCCTGGCGGAAATCGAGCAGCACGGCTATGGCGACTGCAAGGACCTGGCGACGCTGCTGACGGCCATGCTCAAGGCCAGTGGCATCAAGGCTGAGACCGCGTGGGTCAGCCGTGGCGACGTGGTCGATGCCCTGCTGATTCCTGGCACCCAGGCGCCGAACCACGCCATCGTGCGTGCCGAAGTGAATGGCCAGGTGTGGTGGCTTGACCCGACCAACCCGGTCTTTGCCCCAGGCCAGACCATGCCCGATATTCAGGACCGCTGGGTATTGGTCAACGATGCCCAGGGCCAGGTGCGTGAAGAACACATCCCACTGGAGCGCCCCGAAGTCTCGATACGCCTGGACAAACAGGTGCAGTACGGCAAAGAGGGAGATGGCGCGGTCAAGGCGACTATTACCTTCAGCCGCCTGCCGCTGATGCAACTGAGCGTCGCAGACCGCCAGCAAGGCACCACCGCCACCGACCAGAACATCTGCGCCAACTTCGGCAACGATATCAGCGACTGCCAGATCACCCGCGAACCCACCCGCTTTGTGGTACATGACGGCTACAGCGTCACCGCCCGCATGAACGATCAGCGCGCCGTGGAAAAACTGGCCAATGACTATGTCTACACCGACCCGTCCTTGAAAGACCGCTGGGAGGGCTACATCAACTATCGCCGCCAGGGGCAACAGGCCGACCTTTACCTGGGCAATCCTGAAACCTATGACTACACCTACACCCTGGCAGGCGGGAAGATGGAAAAAGCCATCCCCGGCTGCAAGGTACGCTCGCCCTGGTACGACCTCTACCTGGACGGAAAACTGGAGGACGGCTCGCTGCGCTATCACTATCGCCTGAGCCAGAAAAAGCGCTGGCTGACCCATGCCGAAGTCACCAGCGATGCGTTCGGAAAGATGATTGAAGAGGCCCGGGCCTGTGCCGAGCAGGTGCATCAGGTAGTAAAGCTCTAGACTGTCCCTGACACACCACGATCCAAATGTGGGAGCTGGCTTGCCTGCGATGACGGCCAGTCAGCTTGCCCATCGGTGACTGACACACCGCCATCGCAGGCAAGCCAGCTCCCACATTTTAATCCGTGTGTGTCAGCGGGATTCGCCGAGCAACAAGCCCTGCTCCCTTGCGCACAGCTCCACCACATAATCCCACAACACCCGCAACCGCACCGACTTGTGCAGCTCCCGGCGCGAACTGATCCAATAGCTGCGCTGGATACCCTCCGCCGGTAGCAACGGCACCAACTCTCCATCCCCAGCCGCCATGAAACATGGCAACACCGCAATGCCCAACCCCGAACGCGCCGCCTGGTGCTGGGCGATCACGCTGGTGCTGTGGAACACCACCCGGGGGCTACGGCAGAAGCTGTTGAGGAACTTCAATTCCTGGCTGAACAGCAGGTCATCGACATAATCGATCCAGGCATGGGCAGAGAGGTCTTCACGTTTTTCGATGGGCGGGTTACGCGCCAGGTAGGCACGGCTGGCGTACAGCGCCAGACGATAATCGGTGAGTTTGCGCGTCACCAGTTGATCGGCGCTGGGGCGTTCCAAGTGAATGCTGATCTCCGCTTCGCGATTGAGGATGCTGACGAAACGCGGCACCGCGACCAGCTCCACCTCCAAACCTGGATAGCGTTCAAACAACCCGCCCATGCGTGCGGCCAGAAACATCACGCCCAGCCCTTCGGCTACACCAAGGCGAATCTTGCCCAGGGGCGCCGCAGAGTGGGTGAGCTCGTCTTCGGCCAGCAGTGCCACGTTTTCCATAGCTTCGGCATGTTTGAGCAATGCTTCGCCGGCAGGCGTCAGTTCATAGCCCTGGGCGTGCTGCACGAACAGCGCCGTGCCGAGGCTTTTCTCGATGGCGTCGATGTGCCGCGCCACGGTGGCATGCGTGGTTTTCAGGCGTTGGGCGGCGGTGAGCAGGCGGCCACTGCGCTGCAACTCGAGAAAAAACCGCAGGTCATTCCAGTCGAACATATCGCCTCCAGAGCCTGGGCCCGCCGGCGTTGTTTAAAAACGCACAGCGGGTGGGTAAAAACTAACATTTTTAAGACGAAAACTAACAACTAGGATGGGCCCAATAAGAAAAACAAGCGAGACCCCAGATGCCCAATGCAACTGCTGAATACGATTACATCGTCGTCGGCGCCGGCCCTGCCGGATGCCTGCTGGCCAATCGTCTGTCCGTCAACCCGGCTCACCGTGTCCTGCTGCTGGAAGCCGGTGGCCGCGACAACTACCCCTGGATCCATATCCCCGTCGGCTATCTGTTCTGCATCGGCAACCCACGCACCGACTGGTGCTTCAAGACCCAACCTCAAGCCGGCCTGCAGGGGCGCGCCTTGAGTTACCCACGGGGCAAAGTGCTGGGCGGCTGCTCGTCCATCAACGGCATGATCTACATGCGCGGCCAGGCCCAGGACTACGATGGCTGGGCGGCGGCGGGCAACGCGGGCTGGGCTTGGAAAGACGTACTGCCGCTGTTCAAACAGAGCGAAAACCATTTTGCCGGCGGCTCTGAATTCCACAACGAGGGCGGTGAGTGGCGCGTAGAGCAACAGCGCCTGTCGTGGCCGATCCTCGATGCGTTTCGTGAGGCGGCTGCCCAAAGCGGCATCGCCAATATCAATGACTTCAACCAGGGCGACAACGAGGGCTGCGGTTACTTCCAGGTCAACCAGAAAGCCGGTGTGCGCTGGAATGCGGCCAAGGCGTTCCTCAAGCCGATCCGCCAGCGCCCCAACCTCACCGTGCTGACTGAGGTAGAGGTTGAGCGTGTGCTACTGGAAAACGGTCGTGCCTCGCAGGTACTGGGACGCCAACACGGCCAGGCACTGAGCTGGAAGGCGCGCAAAGAGATCGTACTGTGCGCCGGCTCGGTGGGTTCGCCGGGCATTCTGCAACGCTCAGGGATCGGCCCTTCCCATGTGCTCAAGCCGCTGGGTATCAACGTGGTGCACGAGCTGCCAGGCGTTGGCGGCAACCTGCAAGATCACCTGCAACTGCGCCTGATCTACAAGCTGGAAAATGCCCGCACCCTGAACCAGATCGCCGGCACATTGTGGGGCAAGATGGGCATGGGCCTGCGCTACCTGTACGACCGCAGCGGCCCGCTGTCGATGGCGCCCAGCCAGCTTGGCGCGTTTGCCCGCTCCGGCCCGGAGCAGACCTCGGCCAACCTGCAATACCATGTGCAGCCACTGTCCCTGGAACGCTTTGGCGAACCGTTGCACGGCTTCCCGGCGTTTACCGCATCGGTCTGCGACCTGCGCCCGCAAAGTCGCGGCCGGGTGGATATCCGTTCGACCAACCCGGCGGATGCGCCGCTGATACAGCCTAATTACCTCAGCCACCCCGAAGACTTGCGCGTGGCCGCCGACGCTATTCGCCTGACCCGGCGCATCGTCGCCGCTCCGGCCCTGAGCCAGTTCAAACCGGTGGAATACCTGCCCGGCGAAGCCCTGCAAACTGAAGAACAACTGCACGAGGCCGCTGCACGGATCGGTACCACGATTTTCCATCCGGTGGGCACCTGCCGCATGGGCGATGACAAAGACGCCGTGGTCGACAGCCAGCTGCGCGTACACGGCATTCCCGGCCTGCGCATTGCCGATGCGTCGATCATGCCGCGCATCACCTCCGGCAATACCTGCTCACCCACGCTGATGATCGCGGAGAAGGCCGCGCAGCTGATCCTGTCACCCAACACTGCAGGAGCGAGCTTGCTCGCGAAAAACCCACCAGCCCCGCGCACCACAGGGCACCCCGCGTAACCATTAACGCTATATGAAGTTGAAAAACACCGGCGCCGAGGTCAGCGCCGACAGTGGAACAACAATAAATAATCACTGTGAGGGACACCCGATGTCAGAACATGCTCAACCCCTGGGCTCGGCGGCCAGTGCAAGTACCGCCAACGAATCAAGAAAGGTCATCTTCGCCTCCTCCTTGGGGACGGTGTTCGAGTGGTATGACTTTTTCCTCTACGGCGCCCTGGCGGCGGTGATCAGCAAGCAGTTCTTTGCCGGGGTCAACGACACCACGGCGTTTATCTTTGCCTTGATGGCCTTTGCCGCAGGCTTTGTAGTGCGGCCATTCGGTGCGCTGGTGTTCGGCCGGCTGGGCGATATGATCGGGCGCAAGTACACCTTCCTCGTGACCATCATCCTGATGGGCGTGGCAACCTTCTGCGTCGGGTTGCTGCCGACCTACGCCAGCATCGGCATTGCTGCGCCGATCATCCTCATTGTGCTGCGCATGCTGCAGGGCCTGGCGCTGGGCGGTGAGTACGGTGGCGCTGCTACCTACGTGGCCGAGCATGCGCCACCGGGCAAGCGCGGCCTGCACACCAGCTGGATTCAATCCACCGCCACCCTCGGCCTGCTGCTGTCGCTGCTGGTGGTGCTGGCCTGCCGTTACTTCACCGGCGATCAGTTCGAAGTGTGGGGCTGGCGCATTCCGTTCCTGTTTTCCATCGTGCTGCTGGGCATCTCGACCTGGATCCGCATGAGCCTGCACGAGTCGCCCGCCTTCTTGAAGATGAAAGAGGAAGGCAAGGCCTGCAAGGCGCCGATTCGCGAGTCCTTCGGCAAATGGGAAAACCTCAAGGTGGTGCTGATCGCGCTGTTCAGTATCAACGGCGGGCAGGCGGTGACCTTCTACGCGGCGCAGTTTTATGTGCTGTTCTTCCTCACCCAATTCCTGCGCATGGACCCGGCCCTGGCCAATATGCTGTTGATCATCAGCGTGGTAATTGGCGCGCCGTTCTTTATCCTGTTTGGTTGGCTGTCGGACAAGGTCGGGCGCAAGCCAGTGCTGATGCTCGGCCTGCTGCTGGCGACCGCCCTGTACTTCCCGATCTTCAAGGGCCTGGCGCACTACACCAACCCGGCAATGGACCAGGCCAGCCGACAGGCGCCGATCACCGTACTGGCCGACCCGGCCACCTGCACCTTCCAGTTCGACCCGGTGGGCAAAGCTCGTTTTGACAGCCCCTGCGACAAGGTCAAGACCTTCTTGGTCAAACAGGGTCTGCCCTACAGCAGCGCCGCCGCCCCTGCGAGCAGCCCGGTGCAAGTGAGCGTCGGCGATGTGCGTATCGACGGCTTTGATGAAGCGGCCCTGCGTGGCGCCGTGGCCCTGGCCGGTTACCCGTCATCGGCGGATGTGGCCCAGGTCAACAAGCTGATGGTGGTGGTGCTGATCGTGGTGCTGATCTTCATCGCTGCTATGTGCTACGGGCCGTTGGCAGCGCTGATGGTTGAGCTGTTTCCGACGCGCATCCGCTACACCTCGATGTCCCTGCCCTACCACATCGGTAACGGCTGGTTTGGCGGGTTCCTGCCGACGGTGTCGTTTGCCTTGGTGGTGTACACCGGCGATATCTTCTATGGGTTGTGGTACCCGGTGGTGGTGACGGGCGTGAGCCTGATCGTCGGGTTGTTCTGCCTCAAGGAAACCCGGCATGTGGATATCGAAAACAACTGATACCTCTGCCCTGTAGGAGCGAGCTTGCTCGCGAAGAACCTGAGAGCAACGCGGGGCACCAGGCGCCCCGCGTCATCGTTAACGACCTTCGCGAGCAAGCTCGCTCCTACAGCGGCGTATGGCACCCACACAAATTGCTGTACATCCATACAGATAATGGTTGCTCAAACCCCTTCAAATAAGCATCCTGCAAGGCATCAACCCGATCTGATGTGATGACCATGCGGCTGTACCTCTGTGAAAAACCCTCCCAGGCCAAGGATATCGCGGCCGTGCTCGGCGCCAGCCGCCGCGGCGATGGGTGCTGGCTGGGTAATGGAGTCACGGTCACCTGGTGTATCGGCCACCTGCTGGAAACCGCCCCGCCCGACGCCTACGACGCCAAATACAAACGCTGGGTGCTGGCTGACCTGCCGATCGTCCCGGATAAATGGAAAATGCTGGTCAAGCCCAAGACCGCCAGCCAATACAAGGCCGTCAAGCGCTTGCTGGGGGAAGCCCAGGAACTGGTGATCGCCACCGACGCCGACCGTGAAGGCGAGATGATCGCCCGTGAACTGGTGGAACACTGCCGCTACCGCGGGCCGATCCAGCGGCTGTGGCTGTCGGCACTCGACGACGCCTCCATTCGCAAGGCCCTGGCGGCGCTCAAACCCGGTGCAGAAACCTTCAGCCTGTATCACTCGGCCCTGGGGCGCTCGCGCGCCGACTGGCTGATAGGTATGAACATGAGCCGCCTGTTTACCCTGCTGGGGCGCCAATCCGGTTACCAGGGCGTACTCCCGGTAGGCCGGGTGCAAACCCCGACCCTGCGCCTGGTGGTGGACCGTGATCGCAGCATCGCCGATTTCGTGCCGGTGGCCTATTGGGCCATCGATGTCGACCTGCGCCACGATCACATCACCTTCACCGCCCAATGGCGCGCCCCTGAAGATGCCTGTGACGACCAGGGCCGTTGCCTCAACCCGCAACTGGCGCGGGACACCGCCGACGCCATGCTCAACGCCGCCACGGCGCGGCTGGTGAAGCTGCGTACCGAGCGCATGCGCGAAGTGGCGCCCCTGCCCTTCGACCTCGGCACCTTGCAGGAGATCTGTTCGAAGAAGCTCGGCCTGGGTGCCCAGGAAACCCTGGATATCGCCCAATCCCTGTACGAAACCCACAAGGCCATCACCTACCCGCGCAGCGATTGCGGCTACCTGCCATTGAGCCAGCACAGTGAAGCGCCGAAGATCCTTGCGGCGCTGGGCCGTGCGGACACGGCGGTCAACGAGCTGATGTCGCACATCGACCCTCGGCGCCGTTCGCGGGCCTGGAACGACGCGAAAGTCAGCGCCCACCACGGCATCATCCCCACCGGAGCCGGCAAGGAGGTCAGCCAACTGACCGGCAAGCACCGTGCGGTCTATACGCTGATTCGTGCGCGCTACCTGGCGCAGTTCCTGCCCAACCATGAATACGACCGCACCCAGGCCGATTTCGACTGTGCCGGCCAGGCGTTGCGCGCGGTGGGCAAAGTCATTATTGAACCGGGCTGGAAACGCGCCTTGCCCGAAGCGCTGGCACCCGCCAAAGGTCGCGAAGCGCCTGCGCCCCAAGCTTTGCCGACGCTGGTGCAGGGCCACGACTACGCCGTGGCCAAGGTCAACCTCAAAGACCTGTGGACCCAGCCGCCCAAGCCCTTTACCGAAGGCGACCTGATCAAGGCCATGAAAAACGTCGCCAAGTTGGTGGAGGACCCGTTGCTCAAGCAAAAACTCAAGGACACCACTGGCATCGGCACCGAGGCCACCCGCGCCGGGATCATCCAGGGCTTGCTGGATCGCGGTTATCTGGTGAAAAACGGCAAGGCCCTGTCGGCAACCCCGGCCGCGTTCAGCCTGATCGACGCGGTGCCCCGCGCCATCGCCGACCCCGGCACCACCGCCATCTGGGAACAGGCACTGGACATGGTGCAAAGCGGCGAAATGAGCCTGGAGGAATTCGTCGCCAAGCAAGCGGCTTGGATGAGCAAGCAGGTGGCACGCTGTAACGGCATGCGCATGACTATCACTGGCCCCGCCAGCCCGGCTGGCCGAGGTGCGACGCCGTGGAAAAAGAAGCGCAAGGCCGCCCCACGTAAAGCTGGCACCAACCCCAAGCACGGAAAAAAGCCGGCAAATGCGGGATAAATACCAAAAAAGACTGGCACATGACGTTTTTCGACAGGTTTAACGCCGCATTGGCCCTTGCTCCGGCGGGTTCGGTCTAGGATTCTGTAGGGGATCTGGACTACCAACAACAACACCGGAGTGGCCGCCATGAAGACCGTCGCACAACTGCTGAAAGCCAAGGACCAGAAAAACCAGGATGTCCACACGATCAAATGGGACCACACCGTATTTGAAGCGCTGGTGCGGATGTCGGAGAAAAACGTCGGTGCCTTGCCAGTGGTCAGGGATGACGTGGTGGTCGGCATCATCAGTGAACGGGATTACGCACGTAAAATCATGCTCAAGGGCCTCTCGTCAGTTACCACCAAGGTCCATGAGGTGATGAGCTCGCCGGTGATCACTGTGGATACTCACAAGAGTGTCGAGGAATGCATGAACATCATGACCGACAGTCATCTGCGCCACCTGCCGGTGGTCGAAGACGGCAAACTGCTGGGCCTGCTGTCTATCGGTGACCTGGTCAAGGAAGCAATTGCCGAACAAGCGGCCTTGATCCAGCAACTGGAACAGTACATCCGCGGCGAATAGGGGGAACCCATGCTCGACACGCTGGACCATCAGGAAGACCACCTCGATACTCTGCACCGGGCCATGTCCGGCCGGCGTTTCCTGGTGCTGACCGGCGCAGGGATAAGTACATCTTCGGGTATCCCGGATTACCGGGACGGGGAAGGTGTACGCCGGGGCAAGCCACCGATGATGTACCAGGAGTTCCTCGCCACTCCCGAGGCGCGGCGCCGCTACTGGGCGCGGGCGATGCTGGGGTGGCCACGGGTGCGCATTGCCCAGCCGAACAAGGCCCACCTGGCGCTCGCGACGCTGCAGCACCGTGGCCATATCAGCGGGCTGATCACGCAGAACGTCGACACCCTGCATGACCAGGCCGGCAGCCAGGATGTGATCGAGCTGCATGGCAGCTTGCATCGGGTGCTGTGCCTGGATTGCCAACTGCGCAGCGAGCGCGACGTGATCCAGCGGCAGATGGAGGTCGATAACCCGCACATGGCACAGGTTCATGCGGTGCAAGCGCCGGATGGCGACACCTTGCTTGATCCGGCGTTTGAACAGCACTTCCAGGTACCCCGCTGCCCGCACTGCAATGGCGAACGGCTGAAACCGGATGTGGTGTTCTTTGGCGAAAACGTCGCGCCGGCGACGGCGCTCAAGGCAATGACGGCGGTAGAGCATGCCGAAGGGCTGTTGGTGGTGGGGTCGTCGCTGATGGCCTATTCGGCGTTTCGCCTGTGCAAGGCTATGGTTGAACAGGGTAAGCCGGTGATTGCCATCAACCTGGGCAAGACTCGGGGGGATGAGTTGTTGCAGGTGAAAATTCAGGCGTCCTGTGAGCGACTACTGCCATTACTGGTCGACCAGCTCTCCCTGTAGGAGCGAGCTTGCTCGCGAAAATCGTCAACGATAACCGGGGCAACCTGACACCCCACGGCGAGCCCGAGTTTTTCGCGAGCAAGCTCGCTCCTACAAGGGTTGAGGCGCTCGACCATCACTTCCAAAAAATGACGCCCAAGTCACGTTTTCCCGCATTGCCCCGTCCCCCACAACAAATTATGTAGTGATCAAAAATAATCACTACATAACCGTTGACGTAACCTTTTTGTCCTTGCATGATCTAGACGTCTCTCGGATCGGGAGCGTTGGTAACAAGCGTTTCGAACAGGCTCGTCTGACCGCCGAGCTGTTTTTCCGGATGTGCACTGCCCACAAGGCAGATTGATGAAGTGACCGGCCCCGGAAGGGACAGGTACAAGGCGCTCAAACGCGGCTTGTCTTCGCAATCAGAGCATTGCGTAGCAGTTCATCAGCAAGACTACATGCATCAGCTTCAAGACCCTGCCCGTATTCGGCAGCCCGTCGCTGACGCCCGGTTTTAGTGACCGGAGACAACTTACTGGTATTAACGAATCAACTGATAGATCGCCAACTGGTCAAGGGGCTTACACATGAATTTGAACAACCAACCAACTATCGATGAATTGGCTGAGATGTTCGCAGCGCAGAAAGACACACTCGACGACCATATCCTGTGGATTGGCAAATCGGGCGAAGTGCAAATTGACTGCCTGGCGCCCCATACCGAAGAAGCCGAGTTTGACCGTAACAACCGTGAGCTGGCGGCGCGCCTGAAGATGTACCGCCGTGGCCAGGGTTATGTCGGCAAGAAGGCCGCCGCTGATCGCAACTTTATCGAGCAAGTGTTCGACACACTTAACAATGCCTGGGCGTCTTTCAAAGACAGCTCGCAAGTTAAAGTGATCGACCGTTACTACTAAGTAGTGCTCAATCAATGTGGGAGTTGGCTTGCCAGCTCCCACATTTGTATTTACTGATTTAAAAAGTTGGAAACCTGCCCTTCCCCGCCTCATCCCGAAAGATATCAAACAACACCTGCGCCGCCGCCGACAGTTCATGCCCCGGCTTGGTCAGCACCCCAATCGGCCGCTCGATCACCGGGCCAGTCAAGGTAATGCAATGGGCTCCCGCCTCCTCCATCTGCCTGGCGCATAACGCTGGCACTGCACTAACCCCCAAACCGCTGGCAACCATCTTGCCCACCGTCGCCAGTTGATGGCTTTCCAAGGCAACGGGCAATTTCATCTGCAAGGCGCCGAGGTGTTCTTCCAGCATCACCCGCACAGTGGAAGGCCGCTGCAGGGTGATGAACGGCTGCTCCAACAAGGCTTTCCAGTCGATTTCAGCACGCTGTGCCAAGGGTGAATCCCCCGGGACCACGGCGACAAAGCGATCCAGGTACAACGGCGTGAACGCCAATGACGAACCATCGGACGGCTCGAACGCCACCCCCAGCTCCACCTGACGGTCGCGCACCATCTCCAGCACCTGCTCATTGATCAGGTCATGCACCGTCACGTTCACCTGAGGGTAACGGGCGCGGAATATCTTCAGGATCGGCGGCAACAGGTTGCCGGCGAACGACGGCATAGCGGCCACCGTGACGCGCCCGCGTTGCAAGGTAAAACGCTGGCGCAGCTCGTCTTCGGCGTTGTCCCAATCGGCAATCAGCCGGCGGGCCAGGGGCAGCAGGGACTCGCCTTCAGGGGTCAGCGCGACGTTACGCGTATTACGGCTGAACAGGCGCCCGCCCAAGCCTTCTTCCAGGCCCTTGATGGTCAAGCTCAACGCCGACTGGGAGAGGTGCAAACGCTCGCAGGCCGCGGCAAAACTCAGGCTTTGCGCGACGGCGAGAAAGGCACGCATCTGTTTAACGGTCATGACGCAGCTCCGGACGACGGTTGGACTATGCGGTTTTCTAAATCAATCAACCTTAAAAAACAACTTAACAAATCAATCCGCTGGCGCAACACTCAACTCACTGGCTGGACCACAAACAATAAAAGAGGTGCATATGGCAGGTTTCGATAAACGCGTGGCGTCCTATGAAGAAGCGCTGGCAGGCCTGGAAGACGGCATGACCGTGCTCTCCGGTGGTTTTGGCCTGTGTGGCATTCCGGAAAACCTCATTGCCGAAATCAAGCGCAAAGGCACCCGCGACCTGACGGTGGTTTCCAACAACTGCGGCGTCGATGGCTTCGGCCTGGGCGTGCTGCTGGAACAGAAGCAGATCAGCAAAGTGATCGCTTCCTACGTGGGTGAAAACGCCCTCTTCGAGAAACAACTGCTCAGCGGCGAGATTGAGGTGGTGCTTACCCCTCAAGGCACCCTGGCAGAAAAAATGCGCGCAGGCGGGGCCGGCATCCCGGCCTTCTTCACCGCCACCGGCGTCGGCACCCCCGTTGCCGAAGGCAAGGAGACCCGCGAATTCAAGGGTCGCCCGTATCTGATGGAAGAGTCCATCACCGGAGACTTTGCCATCGTCAAAGGCTGGAAAGCCGACCATTTCGGTAACGTTATCTACCGTCACACCGCCCAGAACTTCAACCCGCTGGCCGCCACCGCCGGCAAGATCACCGTTGTCGAAGTCGAGGAAATCGTCGAACCGGGCGAGCTGGACCCGGCGCAGATCCACACCCCAGGCATCTACGTCGACCGGATCATCTGCGGCACCTTCGAAAAGCGCATTGAACAGCGCACCGTCCGCAAATAATCCCCGTCCAGAACAATAAGAGGAAACAATCATGGCGCTTACCCGCGAACAAATGGCTCAACGCGTTGCCCGCGAGATGCAGGACGGTTACTACGTGAACCTCGGTATCGGCATTCCGACCCTGGTGGCCAACTACATCCCCGACGGCATGGAAGTGATGCTGCAATCGGAAAACGGCCTGCTTGGCATGGGCCCGTTCCCAACCGAAGAAACCATCGACGCCGACATGATCAACGCCGGCAAGCAGACCGTCACCGCACGCATCGGCGCCTCGATCTTCTCTTCCGCCGAGTCGTTCGCGATGATTCGCGGTGGGCATGTCGACCTCACCGTACTGGGCGCATTCGAAGTGGACGTACAGGGCAACATCGCTTCGTGGATGATCCCCGGCAAGCTGGTCAAGGGCATGGGCGGTGCCATGGACCTGGTAGCCGGCGCAGAAAACATCATTGTGATCATGACTCACGCATCCAAAGACGGTGAGTCCAAGTTGCTCAGCCAATGCAGCCTCCCGCTGACCGGTGCCAACTGCATCAAGCGTGTGCTCACGGATCTGGCGTACCTGGAAATCGAAAATGGCGCTTTTGTCCTCAAGGAACGCGCACCTGGCGTCAGCGTTGAAGAGATTGTGAGCAAGACCGCCGGTAAACTGATCGTCCCGGACCACGTTCCAGAAATGCACTTCCAGTGAGGACAGATTCCATGCAAGACGTCGTGATTGTTGCTGCCACCCGCACCGCCGTGGGCAGCTTCCAAGGTTCGCTGGCGAACATTCCGGCCCCGGAACTGGGCGCCGCCGTGATCCGTCGCCTGCTGGAGCAGACCGGCCTGGACCCGGCGCAAGTGGATGAGGTGATCCTCGGCCAGGTGCTCACCGCAGGCAGCGGCCAGAACCCGGCGCGCCAGGCTTCGATCCTTGCCGGCCTGCCCCATGCCGTGCCGAGCCTGACTCTGAACAAGGTCTGCGGTTCGGGCCTCAAGGCTTTGCACCTGGGCGCCCAGGCCATTCGTTGCGGCGACGCCGAGGTGATCATTGCCGGTGGCATGGAGAACATGAGCCTGGCCCCGTACGTACTGCCTGCCGCACGCACCGGGTTGCGCATGGGCCACGCGAAGATGATCGACAGCATGATCACCGACGGCCTGTGGGATGCGTTCAACGATTACCACATGGGCATCACCGCCGAGAACCTGGTGGATAAGTACGGCATCAGCCGCGAAGCCCAGGACGCCTTTGCCGCCGCCTCCCAGCAAAAAGCTGCCGCCGCTATCGAAGCCGGACGCTTTGCCGATGAGATCACACCGATCCTGATTCCCCAGCGCAAAGGCGACCCGGTGGCCTTCGCGGTGGACGAACAACCCCGCGCCGGCACCACCGCCGAATCCCTGGCCAAGCTCAAGCCTGCGTTCAAGAAAGACGGCAGCGTCACCGCCGGCAACGCCTCCAGCCTGAACGACGGCGCTGCGGCCGTGCTGCTGATGAGCGCCGACAAAGCCAAGGCACTCGGCCTGCCCGTACTGGCGCGTATCGCCAGCTACGCCAACGCGGGCGTCGACCCGGCCATTATGGGCATCGGCCCGGTCTCGGCCACCCGCCGCTGCCTGGACAAGGCCGGCTGGCAGCTTGCGGACCTGGACCTGATCGAGGCCAACGAAGCCTTCGCCGCGCAATCACTGGCGGTGGGCAAAGAGCTGGAGTGGGACGCGCAGAAGGTCAACGTCAACGGCGGCGCCATCGCCATCGGCCACCCGATCGGTGCTTCAGGCTGCCGCGTACTGGTGACCCTGCTGCACGAAATGATCAAGCGCGATGCCAAGAAAGGTTTGGCAACGCTGTGCATCGGTGGCGGCCAAGGTGTCGCCCTGGCGCTCGAACGCAACTGAATCGGATCGCTATTGTGGCGAGGGAGCTTGCTCCCGTTGGGCTGCGTAGCAGCCCCACGCCAATAGAGCAACATAGAAAAGGCCTGGCTCCACGAAAAGCCAGGCCTTTTCTTTTATCGATCCCCCTGAATGAACTCGGTCAAAATGTGGGAGCTGGCTTGCCTGCGATAGCGGTCTATCAGTCAGACCATTGCTAACTGACACACCGCTATCGCAGGCAAGCCAGCTCCCACATTTGATCTCACTGCCTGTCAGCTTGCGGCACCGCGAACACCGCGCTCGCCCGCAGCACCACCCGCTCCACCACCTGCAAACTCAACGTGGCGAACGCCATCTGCCGTCCGCGCTTGTGGCTTTCCAGACGCACCACCATCCACTCCCCTACCTGCACGGCGCCCAGGTAATCCACGGTCATGCTGGCGGTAATCAACGGCAACGGCGGCTCACTGGAAAACGCCATGGCGTACCCCATGCCGATATCGGCCAGCGTCGCCAGCACCCCGCCATGTACCGTACCGCGCCCATTGGCGTGACGATGATCGGCGCGCAAGCCGACTTCCAATTGCAAACCTTCGCCACGGCAATACGCCGGGCCGAGCAGTTCCAGCAACGGACTGCTGCGCGGCAACGGGACAAAGCCTTGGGGGACAGTCTGAACGTTCATGGCGGATGCTTCCCTGGGGTGAGGCCTGAGGTGTACGCCAGCCCCGACCCGACAGCCACCACCATCAGCCGGGCAAATCCCGGGCAATGCTTTGCGTTAATGGGCCAGACCCGCTTTAATCTCGGCCAATTTCTCCTGCACATTTCAAGGAAACGCCATGCGCCACCTGGACGGCAACTCCCACCCGCTTCGCGCGCCGCTGTTGATCTTGCTTGCCGGCCTGGCCTTGGCCGGTTGTTCCCCCACGGACCACTCTCGCGCCACCGTCATCAATGGCGAACAGGGCAAGGCCGGGGCGCAACTGGCCTATGAGCATGAATTGGCCCTGGCCCTGCCCGGCGCCCTGCTTGCGCCGCGTATGCAGGCCACTCGTGAGGCGTGCGAAACGGCGCGCTTTGGTGCCTGCAATATCCTTGGCATCACCGAAGACGGCCAAGGCGGCCAGATCATCCTGCGAATCGCGCCCACGGGTGTGGAACCGATGGTCGCCCTGGCGGCAGAAGGCGGTAAGCTCGGCCAGCGCATCACCACTGCCGAAGACCTGGCCGATGCCGTGGCGGATGTGCGCCGTCGCCAGGACCGCCTGCAAGCCCAGCAGCAACGCCTCGATGAACTGGCCAAGCGCAAGGACATCACCGTCAGCGACCTGATCGTCCTGAGCAAAGAGCAAGCCGGCATTGAAAACGAGCTGCAGGAACTGGCCCAGGTTGCCGCCGGCCAGCAACGCCGCCTCGACACCAACCGCATGACCTTGAACTTCCGCTCCTCCGACGGCGCCAACCAGGTGTCAAGGTTCACCCGGATGTTCAGCAACCTGGGAGACAACCTGGTGAACGGCACCGCAGACGCCCTGGAACGTGCCAGCTATGTGCTGCCCTTCGTGATCCTGGCGTTCCCGGTGGTGTGGTTGTGGGTGGGCTTGTGGCGCCGGTTCGTCAAGCGCCGCAGTTGATCAACGCTTCATGCAGCGCTGGTAGCGCTCATCCACACGCTTGGCAAACCAGGCCGTGGTCAGGTTGCGGGTGATCTTCGGGCTCTTGAGCACAATACCCGGCAGGATCGCCCGTGGCAGCGGCTTGCCGGCCGCCTGGTCAGCCAAGGCGAAGACGCGCTTGTACAAGGTGGTGTCCTCGAAATCCAACTGCTCGCCCTGCTCCAGTTGGCTGCGGATGCTCGGGTTGCGCATATCCAACTTCGCCCCCAGTGAACGCACCGCCAACTCGGTGGTGCCGGGCAACAATGAGCCATAGCGGATCAAATCCCCATCCAGCGCCAGCTCTTTGCCTGAAACACGGCTGACCGCGGCCTGGAACGCGGCATTGCGGCTGGCGTACCAACCGGCGTTGAAATCGGCAAAGCGGTACAGCGGCTGATCGTAGCTCACCGGGTAACCGAGCAAGTGGGCGATGCCGAAGTACATGCCGCCGCGACGGGTGAACACTTCGCGGCGAATCGTGCCGTCCACCGTGTAGGGATAACCCCGCGCCTGTTTCTGCGCAAAGTCGATACTGACCTGCATGGGGCCAGCAGTGTGTACCGGGTTGAACCCGCCAAACAGCGTATTGCCCAGGGGCACCATGCTGATGAAGTCGTCAAAAATCGCGCTCAGGTCCTTTTCCGTACGGGCGGCATTCAAACGGTCGGCGTAGGTTTTGCCGGTGGGCGAGCGCAGTTGCAAGGCGCTGCGCACCACGAATGCCGGCACGTGCACCTTGCCGGCGCGGCGCAGGATTTCATCCTGGGCGATCTTGCCCATGCCCGGCACTGGCGGGTCGACCTGATAGGTGGACTCCTGCTCCGTCACCGCCAGCACCGCACAGATGTTTTCGGTGCTGGGGTAGATTTTCTGGGTGTCGAACGCGGTGTAGATGTCCTGGGCCCAACCGTTACGGTCCGCAACCTTGGCCGGCAGCAGGCGCACGATCTGCGCCTTCACCTCGGCTTCACTGCGCTCGGGCTGCTGGGGGTCACGGGAAGTTGAGCACCCGGCCAGTACCAGTAAAGGAAAAAGGCAGAGCAGCAGACGCGTTGAATACATGAGGCTTCCTTGGTTAACGACGGGCCGGGCAGTGCTGATATCGACAGGTAAGTCTAACCGGGGTTCGTTGGCATGCCGAACCCAGTGCCTGGCAGTAACTGAAACATCCCACACAACTGCCGGATAAGCTCTACTCCTCACCCCGGCAAACCTCTGCAAAGTCCCTCGCCTGATCAAACAGTGCGAGGGAGTGCAGATGGTTTTTTTCGTGACGCGTGCGGTTGACGGGGCCGCCACTTGAACCCGGCCATTGGCAGGTTGGCGCTGACGCCAATGAACGTGGAAACGGTCGACGTCGAGGGCGTCTTCCGTGACTTTCGCGATTGCTTGAACACCTTTGACGAGTGGGCCAAAAGCTTTTGGAGCTTCTCCGCGCTGGACGTCGAACAGGTGTTCAAGGTCGGGGATGACGTCGCGCTGGTTGCCCCGGTCAATCGCTCCCTGTTTCCCAGCAGCACCGTCGCCACCTGCCAGGCCACGGGTACCTTGACCCTGGTGCATATGTTCCAGAGCACGAGGTTCGTACCCATCGGCAACACCCCGGTGATCGTGCAACGCGTTGATCCAAACGGCGGCCCGCTGGGCGAGCCCCTCCATAAGACCATCGGCCCCAGTGGCATCCTCGAAGTCACCGAGTGTGATCGCAACCAGCAATACCGGGTGAGTTTCTACCCCAACGTTTCCCAGGATCACCTCAAAGCACTGTATGCGTCCTATCAGTCAGTGATCGCAGCGTTGGAAGCCCGGCTGCGCAAAGAGTGGACCGACACCTTCCAGGCCCAGTGGAAAAATTATGCAGACGCCCGCCCGCTTGAGCGGCGCCGCTTGCTGGAAGCGGCTTTTGCCAGTGGGTTAGGCAAAGCGCTTTACAGCCTGTGGGACAACATTGGCGAGCTGTCTGCGCTGCTGGCGGACCTCAAGCCCAACAGCGAAAAACTGCTGCAATACCTTTCTCAAACCGAGCTCGATGAACTGCTGACACTGGGCAGTGATGCGATAGCCCAAGGCTTGTTGGTGCTCAGTGATGAGCCGCTGCTGTTTGTCTACCTGTCGGCGCTGGTCAGTTGGATGCGCATGCTCCCGCCACCGGAGATGGCGGAACTGTGGGGTGAAATTACCGGTGAGGTGCTGATCAATCTACTGCTGATTCGCGTCTTGGGTGGGATGGGCGTGGTGGCGCGATTGGGGGCTGGTGTGCTCAGCCACGTCAAATCCGGGCGGGCGCGGGCGTTGTTGGAATTGCTGGCCAAGCAGGTGGCGGGGCCTCGGCTGGAGACCCATGTCGAAGTCGCCAAACCGGTGTTGCTGAGCAGTGCGGCGACGCCGGTCAAGGCAGTGCCGGCTGTGCCGCTGAAGGCAGGCGACACGCTGGTTTCGAACCCGGTGCCGGTGGTGCGCAGCAAGACCCGGCAGACCGTATTGGTCCGGCAGGAACACGTCGATGATGCGCCTGCCGTGGCTTCGAATCTGAAGGGGGATGCGGCGGCACCAGCGGACAAGACCGTCACCCAGGGTTGCCCGGTGTCGATGGTTACAGGCGAGGAATTGCTCACCCTTACTGACGGCGCGCTGGATGGGATTCTGCCGTTTGAGTGGACGCGGCTGTACCGCACCAGTGCGGTGGAGGTCGATTGTGGATTGGGGTTTGGCTGGAGCCATGCGCTGGCTCACAGGCTTTGTGTGTCGGGCGATTCGGTGGTGTGGACCGACCATGAGAACCGCTCGACTACCCTGCCCTTGCCGACTTCAAATCGACCGGCGATTACTAACAGCCTGGCCGAAGCGGCGATCTACTTGGGTTCGGCACCTGATGAACTGGTGCTGGCCCAGGCGTCGCGGTTTTATCACTTTCGTAACGGTGTCTTGGTTTCCATCAGCGATGCGTATGACAACCGTCTGCGCATTTGCCGTGATCGCTCAGGACGGATTGAGCGGCTGGATAACGGTGCTGGTCGTTCCCTACTACTGCGCTATGAGCTGGACCGCATCGTCGCGGTGGACTACCAGGTGCATCGCGCCAAAGGGCGTGAGCCCTACGTGTGGGAAACCGAACAGAACCTTGTTTCCTACGCCTACGACGAACACGGACGACTGGTCTGCGCGACCAATGCTGTCGGGGAAAGCGAGCGTTATCGGTACGACGATCAGCACGTCATTCTTGAGCGCCAACTGGCCGGTGGCGCGAGTTTCTTCTGGGAATGGGAACGCGCGGGCAAGGCGGCGCGCTGCGTCCGGCATTGGGCAAGTTTTTCGCAGATGGACACGCGTTACGCCTGGGGGGATGACGGGCGTGTCACGGTGCATAACGCCGATGGTAGCCAGGAGGTGTATGTCCATGATCAGCGGGCGCGGCTGGTACAGAGGATTGATCCGGATGGTGCCACGCATTTCAAATCCTACGACGACCAGGGCCGGCTGACCGTCGAGCAAGACCCGATGGGCGCGGTGACGGCCTATCAATATGACGACGCCGGACGCTTGGTGGCGCTGTTTCCGGGGGAGGATGAGCCGACATCCTACGAGCATGACAATGGGTTCGTACGAGTTGTGCGCCGTGGTGAGGCGGTCTGGAAATATGAGCGTAATGAGCAAGGCGATGTAACACGTAGGACCGATCCCGATGGCAACTCGACTGACTACAGCTACAACAAACATGGGCAACTGACGGGGATTTGGTACCCGGACAGCAGTTGTCATCGGCTGGTGTGGAATGAACGTGGGCAGTTGCTTGAAGAGCAATTGCCCAATGGTGGGATCAAGCGTTATCGCTATGACGATCTAGGCCGGCAGATTGCGCGTGAGGATGAGCATGGGGCTCACACTCAATATCAATGGGATGCCGTTGGGCGTCTGCTAAAGCTGATCGAGCCCGGTGGTGGATGTAGAGAATTCAGCTACAACCCCTACGGCAAAATCATCGCCGAACGCGATGAACTCGGCCACGTCACCCGCTACGAATACGCAGACGGCCTGCACCTGATCAGCCGCCGTCTCAACGCCGACGGCACCCAGGTCAAGTACCGCTACGACAACGCTCGGCTATTGCTCACCGAGATCGAAAACGAAGCCGGCGAAACCTACCAACTCGACTACCACCCCAACGGCCTGATCCGCCAGG
>NZ_WJZD01000070.1:0-2881 GCF_021609665.1 Pseudomonas sp. PA-1-3F
GGGTGGGTAGGGGCACGCATGAACAAGGCGGCCAGCGTCGGTGCCAATGTCAGCGAAACCACCACTGAAATCAGAATGGTCGCGGTGGCCGTCAACGCAAACTCCTTGAACAACCGACCGACCACTCCGCCCATGAACAGCAGCGGAATAAACGCCGCCACCAGCGAGAAGCTGATGGATACCACGGTAAAGCCAATTTCACCCGAGCCCTTGATCGCTGCTTCGCGCTTGCCCAGGCCAGCCTCCAGGTGCCGATGGATGTTCTCCACCACCACAATCGCATCGTCCACCACAAAGCCCACGGCGATCACGATGGCCACCAGGGTCAGGTTGTTCAGGCTGAACCCCATCACATACATCAGGGCGAAACTGGCCACCAGCGAGACACCCAGCACCGCAGACACAATCAGCGTCGCCGACAGTTGACGCAGGAACAACGCCATCACCGCCACCACCAGCAGGATGGCGATCAGCAGGGTCATTTCCACTTCATGCAGTGAGGCGCGGATAGTCTTGGTGCGATCGGTCAACACGCTGACCTGCACCGAGGCCGGCAACATGCCTTGCAGGCGCGGCAGCTCGGCTTGAATGCGGTCGACGGTGTCGACGATGTTGGCGCCGGGCTGGCGCGAAATCACCAGGTTCACCCCAGGCGTATCGCCGGACCAGGCTTGTACGTAGGCGTTTTCCGAGCCGTTGACGACGTTGGCGATATCGCGCAGTTGAACTGGCGCACCGTTCTTGTAGGAAACGATCAGTTGGCCGTATTCCTCAGGGTGAAACAGCTGGTCGTTGGTCGACAGGGTGGACACGCTGTTTTCGCCATAGATCGCGCCCTTGGCCAGGTTGAGGCTAGACTGCTGGATGACCAGGCGTATATCGGCGAGCGTCAGGCCAATGGCCGCGAGCTTGTCAGGGGAGGCCTGCACGCGAATCGCCGGGCGTTGCTGGCCGGTGATGTTGATCTGGCCGACGCCGTCGATCTGGCTGATCTGGCGCGCCAGCAGGGTTTCCACGTAGTCGCTCAGCTCGGTGCTGGGCATGCTGCTGGAACTGACGCTGAGGATCAGCACCGGGCTGTCCGCCGGGTTGACCTTCCTCCAGGTAGGCAAGCTCGGCATGTCGCTGGGCAGTTTGCCGGATGCGGTGTTGATCGCGGCCTGGACTTCCTGGGCGGCGGTGTCGATGCTTTTTTCCAGGGTGAACTGCAGGGTCAAGAGGCTGGAGCCCAAGGCGCTGCTGGAGGTCATCTGCGTCATGCCGGGGATGGCGCTGAACTGCACCTCCAGGGGCGTGGCCACCGATGAGGCCATGGTGTCCGGGCTGGCGCCGGGCAGTTGCGCGGTGACCTGTATTGTCGGGAATTCCGCTTCCGGCAGTGGCGCGACGGCCAGGTTCGGGAAGGCAATAATCCCCAGCAACACCAACGCGAAGGTCAACAGCAGGGTGGCGACCGGGTGATCAACGCACCAGGCTGAGGGCGACCGGCTTGCGCTCATGGCTGCACCTGGGCATCGGCGGTGTGGATCACTTGCGGCGGCTCCTTGAGCACCTCCACCTGCGCACCGGCCTTGAGCCGAGATTGCCCATCGCTGACCAGCACATCGCCGGCCCGCACGCCTTTGATGATATTGATGTCGCTGTTCTGGTAGGCGACTTGCACCGGTACCACCTCGACTTTGTCAGCGTTTACGCGGTACACGAAATGTGAGTCCAGCCCACGCTGCACCACGGTCGGCGGTACCACCAGGGCGTTCTTGTCGAGGGCCGTCTGGATTTTGATGGTCACCAGTTGTCCCGGCCATAGCTTATGCGCCGGGTTGCTGAACTCGGCCTTGGCCCGCAGGGTGCCGGTGGTGGAACTGATCTGGTTGTCGATCAGGCTCAGGTGGCCTTCGCCGAGCAGGTCGCCGGTCTGGCCATCGGTGTCGGCGCCCAGGTAGGCGTCGACGGTGGCCCGGGTGGGGGCGGCGATCAGGCCCTGCAAGGTTGGCAGCATCTGCTGTGGCAGCGAGAACTCAACGGCAATCGGGTCGAGTTGGGTGACGGTAAACAGCCCCTGGGTGTCGCTCATGCGCAGGAAGTTGCCTTCGTCCACGTTGCGGATGCCCACGCGGCCACTGACCGGGGAGCGAATCTGGGTATAGGAAAGTTGTACTTGAGCCGCATCAATGGCCGCCTGATTGCCCTGCACCGTGGCCTTGAGCTCGTTGACCAGTGCCTGTTGCTGGTCATAGGTCTGTTTCGACACACCGTCGTCGATGCTTAGCGCCTTGTAACGCTTGAGATTGACCAACGCCACTTGCAACTGTGCCTGGCTTTCGCCCAATTGCGCCTTGGCCTGGTCGAGGCTGGCGCGGATCGAGCGGTCGTCGATGGTAGCCAACAGATCGCCAGCTTTCACCGACTGGCCTTCCTTGACCAGCAGCTGTGTGAGGATGCCGTCGATTTGCGGGCGAATCACCACGCTGTGCAACGACAGCACTGAGCCTATGCCGCTGACAAACCTGGGAACGTTCTGTTGCGCGACGCTCACTACCCGTACCGGGATCGCCGTGGGCGCTGCCAGGCGGGGCTTGGCAGGCCGTGTTACTGCCCAGGTGGCCACCGCCAATACCAAGAGGATGCCCACCATCAGGGCCGTGTTTCGTTTTATCTGCATGGGAGGCGCCGGGGCGCAGTTGCACGTTTTAAGCTGCAAGCTGCCAGTTGAAGGTTGGGTAGCTGCTTTATAGCCCGGTAATGCGGTCAGCACGGTGACGCCAAACTGACAGCCGCGACAGCTAGCGCTTTTTACTTGTGGCTTGAAGCTTACCGCTTGCCGCTTTGCCCCCGTATACTGGCGCTTTTACGCCTATCGCTGCGCCGGAGCCCCTATGAC
>NZ_WJZD01000071.1:0-1925 GCF_021609665.1 Pseudomonas sp. PA-1-3F
CGAGTGATGAGACGAAAATTATTCGTGAGGCGTTGCAACGGGGGCAGCTTACCGGAACTGCTCGTTTCATTGAAGAAGTTGAGAGGATTGCAGGCGTTCGTATTGAGCGCCGAGGGCAAGGGCGGCCAAGGTTGGATGGTGGTAAATAAATCTGTCCCCTTTTTGCTTGTCCCCTTTTTGCTTGTATTATTGATGACGTTCTCAAGAATCCAAATTCAACATTCTCAAATTTGAGTCGCGGTGGGCTAGAGGTCCGGGCTCCCGATGGAAGAGGTCTGCGCTACAATAATGATGGCTCATTTTCTGGGTTTTTGGACCCTAAGGCGAAACCATGAAACTTGAAAGTAATTCGGATTTTGAAGTTCTGGGCTTTAGTGATAATCGCTATAAAAGGCTGACTGCGGAGATTCAATATAAAGGCGAACCAATTGCTCAAGTTAATCAGGATAAAGGGGTGGACGCTTTAGAGGTGGAGATCTTTGCTGACTTAAGTAGCGCGACTTTGAGAGTTCCATTCTCTGGTTTTTTTGAGGCGATGATTCTAGCGAAAGATTTCATTGTTGAGTCGGGGTGAGGCTAGAAGAAAAAATGGGGCAAATTTGAGCGTCACTTACTTGACAAGAAAAGGGGGCAGGTTTTTTGAGGTTTGGGCTTTGTGAAGATCTTGAGACGTAGCGGATGAGTCTCTGAAAAAATAAATCTGTCCATTTTTTTTCGTTCAATTACCTTACAAAGGTTCCACCGTTATCGGTCATGCACTATCGAAGCACGCGGGTAGAAATCCTGATATTTGGGGTAAGACTACAGGGTCTATGGCTACTTGGAACGAGCAGGCTATGAAGCAGTTACGTGAAATAATACGTGCTCCCGGCGAGTTTAAGTCGGTGACAACAGAAAAAGGAATTCCATTTATAGAGAAACGTCTTGGCGACGGGCGTGGCATACGGTTGAATTTAGATGGGGCATTTAAAGGGTTTGTCGACTAATTTATGAAAGAGTTATATGAGGTTGTTCTAGGTGGTGTGGTTGAAGACGATATTATTATTCTTCTGAAGGATTTGGAGAGTCATTCGGAGCGCGTCGACGATGTGACAGCTTCAGAAGTGCTCGGTATTGCGAGTTGCTTGGGCCTTGATCAAAGTATGGTTGCGGAGCTTTGTCGTTTTGAAGGTGATGTTTGTGTGTCTGCTAAGTTGTATGGTTTTGATATTGTATCTGCTTCCTCCGATTTTTTTGTATTACTTAGAGTTGTAAAATGTGGGGGCGGTGTTGACGTAGAGCTGTGTTTTGACGATTCTGTTTTTAGTGATGTTGATAAAGTTATGCTTCTACTGCAGAAATATCTGAAAGAGATTTCTGATAGAGTTCGTATGAAGGAGTATTACGGAGGGATGGAGCCTGCTAAAGACTTAGGAACTCGGTACTTTACTGGCGAAATGTTAGGCCCTCTGGTTACGCGTTTTCGCTGACAGGTGGCAAAATGGGTGAGTATAAGCCTACATCCACGAAAACGACTTACGATCCAAAGGTTCTGCCGGATAGCAGGGTGGCTGATATGTCTAGTCGAGCGGCAGTCCAAGCCGAGTCTTTGTTTAAAACCAACCCAGCGTTGAGAGAAGCTAGTATTAAAGTTGATAAAAGAAAAGGGGACAGATTTATTTTAGCGATCAAAGAAAAGGGGACAGATTTATTTTTGAAGTTTGGTTTTGTGAGAAAGAAAAGGGGACAGATTTATTTTTGAAGTTTGGTTTTGTGAGGATTTTGAAAAGTAGCGGATGAGTTTCTGAAAAATAAATCCAAAAAAGGGGACAGATTTATTTTTTTTCCATTTGCTAGGCTGTAATTCTCTAAGGAAGGAGGTTACCTATGCCCAGAGTGGGACGTGTCGTTTTGCCCAACTATCCTCATCATGTTGTACAGCGTGG
>NZ_WJZD01000073.1:0-1728 GCF_021609665.1 Pseudomonas sp. PA-1-3F
GGTAGGTTTCGCCGGCTTCGTTTTCGATCTCGGTGAGCAATAGCCGAGCGTTGTCGTAGCGGTAC
The DNA here is from genome assembly GCF_021609665.1 of Pseudomonas sp. PA-1-3F. NCBI lineage: Bacteria > Pseudomonadati > Pseudomonadota > Gammaproteobacteria > Pseudomonadales > Pseudomonadaceae > Pseudomonas > Pseudomonas sp. PA-1-3F. The sequence goes on from NZ_WJZD01000073.1 coordinate 66, forward strand.
TTGACCTGGGTGCCGTCGGCGTTGAGGCGGCGGCTGATCAGGTGCAGGCCATCGGCGTATTCATAGCGGGTGACGTGGCCGAGTTCGTCGCGTTCGGCGATGATTTTGCCGTAGGGGTTGTAGCTGAATTCCCTACAACCACCGCCTGGCTGGGTCAGTTTCAGCAAGCGTCCTGCGGCGTCCCACTGATACTGGATTAGTGCGCCATGCTCATCCTCACAGGCAACTTGCCGCCCTAAATCGTCATAGCGATAACGCTTGATCCCACCATTGGGCAATTGCTCCTCAAGCAGTTGCCCGCGTTCGTTCCACACCAGTCGATGGCAACTGTGATCCGGGTACCAAACTCCAGTCAGTTGCCCGTGCTTGTTGTAGCTGTAGTCAGTAACCTCACCATCGGGATCGGTCCTACGCGTAACATCGCCCTGGTCATTACGCTCATACTTCCAGACCGCCTCCCCACGCCTGACAACCCGTACAAAACCGTTGTCATGCTCGTAGGACGTTGGCTCATCATCCCCCTGAAACAGCGCGACCAAGCGTCCGGCGTCGTCATACTGATAGGCCGTCACCGCGCCCATCGGGTCTTGCTCGACGGTCAGTCGGCCTTTGTGATCGTAAGATTTGTAATGCTGAGCGCCGTCCGGATCGATGCGCTGCACCAAGCGCGCCCGGTCGTCATGGACATAGACTTCCTGGCTACCATCGGCGTTATGCCCGGTGACACGCCCGTCATCGCCCCAGGCATAACGCGTGTCCATCTGCGAAAAACTCGCCCAATGCCGAACGCAGCGCGCCGCCTTGCCCGCGTGTTCCCATTCCCAATAGAAACTCGCGCCTCCGGCCAACTGCCGCTCGAGAATGACGTGCTGATTGTCGTACCGATAACCCTCGCTTTCCCCGACAGCATTGGTCGCGCAGACCAGTCGTCCGTGTTCGTCATAGGCATAGGAAATAAGGTTCTGTTCGGTCTCCCACACGTAGGGCTCACGCCCTTTGGCGCGATGCACCTGGTAGTCCACCGCAACGATGCGATCCAACTCATAACGCAACAGCAACGAGCGACCAGCACCGTTATCCAGCCGCTCAATCCGTCCTGAGCGATCACGGCAAATGCGCAGACGGTTGTCATACGCATCGCTGATGGTTGTCAGCACACCGTCGCGAAAGTGGTAGAAACGCGAGGCTTGGGCCAGCACCAGTTCATCAGGCGCCGAACCCAAGTAGATCGCCGCTTCCGCCAGGCTATTGGTGATCGCCGGTCGAGCTGAAGTCGGCAAGGGCAGGGTGGTCGAGCGGTTCTCATGGTCGGTCCACACCACCGAATCGCCCGACACCACCAGCCGATGAGCCAGCGCATGGCTCCAGCCAAACCCCAATCCACACTCGGCCTCCACCGCACTGGTGCGGTACAGCCGCGTCCACTCAAACGGCAAGATCCCATCCAGCGCGCTATCGGTGAGGGTCAGCAATTCCTCGCCGGTGACCATCGACACCGGGCAGCCGTTGGTAACGGTCTTGTCCGCTGGCGCCGCCGCATCGCCTTTAGGATTTGAAGCCACAGCCGGCACATCATCCACTCGCTCTTTCTGCATCAGCACCGCGTTCTGTCGCGCCCGCCAGCGCATCTGCACCGTGCCTTGCTTCAGCCCTCCCACCACCC
>NZ_WJZD01000074.1:0-1446 GCF_021609665.1 Pseudomonas sp. PA-1-3F
TGAACTGCCCCCCAAAAGTTGGACAGGAGACGCTATTGATTTAGTGCCTGGGTCCGAAACTGTACCGGACTCAAGCCATTCAGTCTGAGGCTTATGCGGTCTTGGTTGTAGTAGGTGATGTAATCCTCTAAGCCTGATGCCAGTTGCTCCACACTCTCAAATGATTCCAGATAGAAAAACTCGCTCTTGAGCTTGCCAAAAAAGCTCTCCATGGCGGCATTGTCCAAGCAATTACCCTTGCGCGACATGCTCTGCTCGATGCTCTTTTCGGCCAGCATGTGTCGGTAGGTAGGCTGCCTGTACTGCCAACCCTGGTCAGAGTGCAGTATCGGCTTGTCACCTTGATTCAGTCGCCCGAAGGCTTTTTCCAGCATCGTCGAAACCATCCTGAATTCGGGACGTCGGTTGACCTGGTAAGCCAGGATCTCGCCGTTGTACAAATCCATGAGAGGCGAGAGAAACAGCTTTTGCCCCTTCACCTTGAACTCCGTCACGTCGGTTGCCCATTTCTGGTTAGGGGCTTGTGCCTTAAATTCGCGCTTTAGTAAATCAGGCGCAACAAGCCCTTCAGCACCTCGGTAAGAGCGATATTTCTTCACTTTGACCAGCGACTTGAGGCCTATCATCTGCATCAGCCGATACACCTTTTTGTGATTGATCAACTCACCACTGTTTCCAAGGGTCGCGGTGATGCGGCGGTAGCCGTAACGTCCCTTATGCCCGTGATAGACGCTGCGGATGCGATCTTTAAGGCCTGCATGCTTGTCGGTTAGCAGTGTTTTACTTTGGTAATAGAAGGTGCTGCGTGCAAGTGCCGCAGCACGTAGCAACAGAGCAAGTGGATGCTCATGCCTCAATCCTTGGACGGCCTGCGTTTTTTTGGCTGCGCAGTAAGGGGATCCGCTTGGATTAAGGCATCGAGCTTTTTTAGATAGGCATTCTCCGCGCGCAGATAAGCCAGTTCTGCGAGCATTTGTGCAGGGGTCAGTTCTGCGTCCGCAGGAAGAGCAGGACTTGCTTTGGGTTGCCTGGAAGGTTTGCGGGGCATGCTGGACTCTTTAAGACGATGCGGTTGTAGTGCTTCTACACCGCCTTCATCGTACAGCTTTCGCCACTGCCTGATACTACTTGGACCACGGATATCAAACCGTATACAGGCCTGCTGGTCCGACAGTCCGTCTTGTTTGATGCACTGCAAAACCTTCAATTTAAACTGGGCATCGTAATGGCTGTACTTGGCAATCAAACCAGAGGCACCGTGCTTTTCAAAACCCTTGACCCAGCGACGAAGCAGCGATGGACTCAAGCCATGCTTGAGGGCCACCTCATGAACGCTACTGGCAGACAGACACTCTTCAATCAGTGATTGCTTGAGTGCTAGGTTGTATTTCGTCATGGAACACCCTCCCGAGGGGGTCAGGTGTCCAACATTCGGGGGGCAGTTCA
>NZ_WJZD01000075.1:0-1414 GCF_021609665.1 Pseudomonas sp. PA-1-3F
CGCTGGCGATGCTGTCGGCGGCGCATTTGAAGGCCATGGTCTGCGCGCCGATCTGCACCGTACCGCTGGACGGAATGTAGGCGCCGCCGAGGATTTTCAGCAGGGTCGACTTGCCGGCGCCGTTCTCACCCATCAGCGCGTGCACCTGCCCCGGGTGGGCGGTGAAGCAAATGCCATCCAGCGCCTTGACCCCGGGAAAGGTCTTGCCGATGCCTTCAAACCGCAGGGCCGAAGCGGTCATTTCCACAGCCCGATCTTGGTCAGTTCCGCCTGGAAGTTTTCACGGGTAATCAGCGTCACTTCGTCCATGGCCGTGTATTTCGGCGGCTCGGTGCCCTGGGTAACCCACTCGTACATCATCTCAGCGGTTTTGTAGCCTTCAATGTGCGGGCTGGGCAGCATCGAGCCGAAGAAGCCGCTGTTGGCTTTCTTCAATTCGCCGATGGCGTCGGTGCCATTGATGCCGATACCAATCACATTGGCTGCGGCGAAACCGGCACTTTCGGTGGCGCGCACGCCGCCGAGCACGGTGTTGTCGTTCATGCCGCCGATGATCAGGTTCTTCGCGCTACCCGGCAGCTTGACCAGTGCCGAGTTGGTGGCGTCCATGCTGCCTGGCACGTCGAGGGTTTTCAGCGGGGCGGTGAGGATGTGATCTTTAGGAATGCCAGCCTCTTCCAGCGACTTGATCGAGCCGTCGGTGCGCTTCTTACCGGTGTCGAGCTCGTTGAAGGTGTTGATCACCGCGTAGGTGTCCTTCCAGTCCCAACCACGTTTTTTCGCTTCGGCGGCCATGGCGGCGCCCTGTTTCTGTCCCACCTCAAACGCGGCCATGCCCAGGTACGGCACGTCTTCCATGAAGTTGCCCTTGGCATCGACAAAGCGATCATCCACGGCCATCACTTTCAAACCGTTGACCTTGGCCTTGGCAACGATGGCCGGGCCCAGGGACACGTCCGGCGGGCAGATCACGAAACCTTTGGCGCCGTTGGCGGCCAGGCTGTCGATGGCCGAGAGGGTTTTCTCGCCGTCCGGCACCGCGATCTTGATGAGTTTGAAGCCTTTGTCCTGGGCGGCTTTTTCCGCAAACGCCCACTCCGTCTGGAACCACGGCTCTTCGGCCTGCTTGACCAGAAAACCGATTTTCACTTCTTCAGCGGCCAGCAACAGGCCGCTCAAGCTCATGGCCGAGACCGCCACAGCGGCGCAGCACAGGGAACGCAAACCACGACGACGATTCATAGGGGTGACTCCTTGTTGTTGTTGTTTTTCAATGTTCGTTTTGTGTACGGGTACTGTTGTGGCGAGGGAGCTTGCTCCCGCTGGGGTGCGCAGCGCCCCCCAAAACAAAAACGGGCCCGCCCCCGCGTGCGCCCGGGGGCAGGGCGCGCCCGCGCCCGCAGCGCTTGTGTGG
>NZ_WJZD01000076.1:0-1014 GCF_021609665.1 Pseudomonas sp. PA-1-3F
CGCGCCGCCGGTCTGATACTCGATCACACGGGTCTCGAAGAAGTTCTTCTCTTTCTTCAAGTCCATGATCTCGCTCATCCACGGGAACGGGTTAGTCGTGCCTGGGTACTCTTCCTTCAAGCCGATCTGCGACAGGCGACGGTTAGCGATGAACTTGAGGTAATCCTCCATCATCGCCGCATTCATGCCCAACACCCCACGAGGCATGGTATCCCGCGCATATTCGATCTCCAGCTGCGTCCCTTGCAGGATCATCTGGGTCGCTTCTTCTTTCATCTCGGCATCCCACAAGTGTGGGTTTTCGATTTTGATCTGGTTGATCACGTCGATACCGAAGTTCAGGTGCATCGACTCATCGCGCAGGATGTACTGGAACTGCTCGGCCACGCCGGTCATTTTGTTGCGGCGGCCCATGGACAGGATCTGGGTGAAGCCGCAGTAGAAGAAGATGCCTTCCAGCACGCAGTAGTAGGCGACCAGGTTGCGCAGCAGTTCTTTGTCGGTGTCGACGGTGCCGGTTTCGAACTTCGGATCGGAGATCGAGCGGGTGTATTTGAGGCCCCAGGCGGCCTTTTTGGCGACTGATGGAATCTCGTGGTACATGTTGAAGATCTCGCCTTCATCCATGGCCAGCGATTCGATGCAGTACTGGTAGGCGTGGGTGTGGATCGCTTCTTCGAAGGCCTGGCGCAGGATGTACTGGCGGCACTCCGGGTTGGTGATCAGGCGGTACACGGCCAGCACCAGGTTGTTGGCTACCAGGGAGTCGGCGGTGGAGAAGAAGCCCAGGTTGCGCATGACGATGCGGCGCTCGTCGTCGGTCAGGCCTTCGGGGTTTTTCCACAGGGCGATGTCGGCGGTCATGTTGACCTCTTGCGGCATCCAGTGGTTGGCGCAGCCGTCGAGGTACTTCTGCCAGGCCCAGTCGTACTTGAATGGCACGAGTTGGTTGAGGTCGGCGCGGCAGTTGATCATGCGCTTTTCGTCAACGGCGACGCGGGCGGAGGCGCCTTC
>NZ_WJZD01000077.1:0-914 GCF_021609665.1 Pseudomonas sp. PA-1-3F
CCGAGTGGCCCGAGCCGCGAGCGCCTTCATTAACTGCCCTAGCCCTGCAACCGAGTTACCCGGAGAAACCAGTAAATGGACATGATTAGTCATCAAACAGTAGGCGTATATTTTTATGCCAAATGCGCCCTTAAGCTCTCGAAGGTCTCTCACGTAGCGCTGGTAGTCCTCCTCGGCAGCAAAGATCACCTGGCGGTTGTGACCACGCTGTACAACATGATGAGGATAGTTGGGCAAAACGACACGTCCCACTCTGGGCATAGGTAACCTCCTTCCTTAGAGAATTACAGCCTAGCAAATGGGAAAAAAATAAATCTGTCCCCTTTTATCCAGTCCCCTTTTATCCAAAACCTTACCCGATGCTGATGCAAACGCGTTCGGCGGCAAGGGCCGAGGTCAGGAGAAATGGACAACCAAAGAAGGTTAAGTAAGTGCCATTCAAATCTGTCCCCTTTTTCTACTTCTTCCAAATACTAGTGCCTTTTTTTGTCTTTACGACTTTTCAGCCATGACAACATCCAAATACCCGCACCTACTGGAACCCCGCAGTAAGCAGCGACTTTCAGAGAAGCATTGATAACGCCAGCCTCAAGCGCCCAATGACCCAGCTTGAAATATGCAATCGTCGCCACGAGTAAATTACCGACAATACCTACCACAAAAAAAACCAGAAAAAAATACACAGCTAGCGTACCCAATAGGTACCAACCTACCGTTTTTGGCTTCACTTATTACTTCCCATATTAGATACACCACGACAAAAAGGGGACAGATTTATTTACCACCCTCCAACCTCGGCCGCCCTTGCCCTCGGCGCTCAATACGAACGCCTGCAATCCTCTCAACTTCTTCAATGAAACGAGCAGTTCCGGTAAGCTGCCCCCGTTGCAACGCCTCACGAATAATTTTCGTCT
>NZ_WJZD01000078.1:0-730 GCF_021609665.1 Pseudomonas sp. PA-1-3F
CCTCATTGAGGTGCACATCAATCAACGACACCGCCGACCAGCGCGCCCGCTCCTCCGGCAGATTGCCGCCCGCGTCCCGCACCTGGTAAGCCACGCGCGTAAGCCGGTTATTGCCCGCGGCGCTGATAGTGGCGTAGTCGACGGTCAAGGTGATGTCACGGCCCACTTCGCCGGGTTGGACCCGGTGCTGAACCACTTGCGAGCCCCAGGCCAGAGTGATCAGGTCATAAGCGCGCATGTTTAGCCAGTAGCGAATGATGATCTTGACACCCGCCAGTGCCTGCTGCTGGTTGACGCCATGCAGCAAAACCTCCGGTGGGACCTCATACGCCAGCCCCTGGTGGCCGGGCAGACAGTCTCTGTCTTCGCCACCGGGGCGAGTCAGGCTGACCCGTAACTTGATTTCTTCGGTGAATGACTCATTGCCGCTTCTGCGCCTTAGCATGCCACGTACACCGTCGACCAAGTACGGGACGATATGGTGCGCGGGAACAGTCAGCGGGATCAGGTCAAGGTTTTCCTCGCCTTCGCGAATCGGCGTAGAGGCCACGGGAATATTACGGTTGCCCCAGAACAGTGAGGCAACACTGCCCGGACTGACGCCATCTTTGGGGTTGATCAGGTAGACCACCAACGGCACCTCGGTATGCCGCAGGCCGATACCGCCATGCGCCCCTTCGATATCACCATCAATGGCCGGTTCCATCAGCGGAACAACGATGGGCGGCAG
>NZ_WJZD01000079.1:0-659 GCF_021609665.1 Pseudomonas sp. PA-1-3F
GGTTGGCGCAGCCGTCGAGGTACTTCTGCCAGGCCCAGTCGTACTTGAATGGCACGAGTTGGTTGAGGTCGGCGCGGCAGTTGATCATGCGCTTTTCGTCAACGGCGACGCGGGCGGAGGCGCCTTCGAGTTCGGCGAGGCCTTCGGCGACGTCGAGTTTGTCCAGGGCGGCCTTGGCGCGCACGATGGCGGCGGAGTCGTTGGCGGTGACGGCGCGGGCTTCCACGGCGGCAGCGGCGCCGGCACCGTCGAGGCGGTCCATGTTGGCTTCGGTGGCGTGGCCGGCGTTGGCGCCTTTAGCGGCTACTTCGCCTTCTTCTTCTTTGTCGAATTCGTCCCAGCTCAGCATGACGTGTCGTCTCCTGCGTGAGGGCTCAAAGGTGCCCGTGTGAAACCGGATGGTTGGGTGTTCACACGGCCCTAGGGCCGCGGTGGATCTTAAGGAATCGTTTGTTGCAACAGCTCGCGCAGGCAAATAAACGGAATCAGGTTGCGGGTGCTGCATGAGGCTTGAGGGGCGCAGCGATGCGTACTTGCTGCAGCGCAGGCTCAAGGTCTGGCTCTTTATCCCTGTGTAAAGGGATATTGCAGGCCCGATTTACCCGCGCATTATAGGGAAAAATTCAGGTTTGTGTTGCGGCGGATGGTCACTTGGGAGC